>CAZSNN010000005.1:0-35389 GCA_964608425.1 uncultured Gammaproteobacteria bacterium
ATTCACATTGTAGGAATACATGGAGAAAGTGTCAAATTTTTGGGGTACCTTCCAAAATAAGGGCTGAAGCTCGGTCGCTTTCACCGAATTTGTCTGCTCGGGGACTAGGATTCGAACCCAGATATACAGGACCAGAACCTGCAGTCCTACCATTAGACGATCCCCGAATCTTTAATTTGTTTCATAAAATTGCCAAATTGTTCACGTAATTTTTCATTTTGAATATGAGCCAAATCAATACCATCTCCCTCATGTCTTGGAATTAAATGTAAATGAAAATGAAAAACCTCCTGTTGTCCATACTTGCCAGCGTTATGAATTAACTGTAAATTGTCTATACCAAAAATCTCCTTATAGGCTAAAGCCAATTTTCTAGTAACCTTAATAATTTCTGTTAAATAATCTTCCTCAATATCATAAACATTAATAAAATGTTTTTTAGGAATAATAAGAGTATGTCCTAAACTGGTTGGAAATATATCCAGAAAAGCCAATACTTTATCATTCTCATAAATAATATCGGTCGGAATTTCTTTATTAATTATTTTACAAAAAATACAATCATCCATATTATTCTTTTTTAGGTTTTAATAATGGAAACAAAGTAGTTTCCCTAACTGGCTTGTTGGCCATAAAGGCAAAAAGTCTTTCACCAAAACCAAATCCACAAGCAGGAGGCATACCATGCTCCAACATCTCCACAAACTCCCAATCTGGCATCATAGCTTCATCATCTCCACGATCAATTAGGCTTTGTTGATCTTCAAATCTTTTTCTCTGATCAACTGGATCATTCAATTCACTAAAACCATTACCAACTTCACTTCCGGCAATAATAATCTGAAATCTTTCAGTTAGCTCTGGATTATCTTCACGAGATTTAGATAAAGGAGATACTAATTTAGGGTGATTTATTAAAAAAGCTGGTCCGGCAATACTTTTTCGACAATATTTCCATAAAGTATCCATGAGTCTTTCTCGAGTTTTGCCATCATATTTAACCTTTAATTCTTGCAATTTATTAGCCATTTCTTGTTCAGAGGCCTCCAAAACATCAATTCCGGTTTGCTTTAAAACCTCTTCTCGATAATCTATTCTTTTCCAATCATCAGCCAAATCATACTCATAGTCTTTGGTTTTAAATTTTGTTGTACCAAAAACTTGTACAGCAATTTCTCTGTATAATTCTTGTGAAATACTCATTCCATCTTCATAATTAGCATAAGACCAATAGAACTCCATGTTTGTAAATTCCTGAAGATGATCGGGACTACTACCCTCATTTCTAAAAACCTTTCCAATTTCAAAGGTTTTTTCATAACCAGCAGCCATTAATCTTTTTTGCCATAATTCACCCACTGAGATTCTAAGATAAACGTCTAAATCAAAATCATTATGATGAGTTTTGAAAGGTCGAGCCTCAGCTCCTCCAGTAGTAGTCTCTAGAATAGGGGTTTCTACTTCACAAAAACCTTTTCTTAACATAAAATCACGAGTCACTTGCCAAAATTTAGCTTTTTTAACAAATAATTCTTTAAGATCATCATCTAATAATAAATCTAGATATCTTTTGCGTAATCTCTCTTCCTCGTCTTTTAATCCATGCCATTTTTCAGGTAAAGGCAATAAAGCCTTGCTTATAATCCTATATTTATTAACTAAAACACTATTTTGCCCCTTATGAGTAACAAAGCAAGTTCCTGACACCTCAATAAAATCAGCCATATCAACTAATTTCGTAAATTCTTTATAATCTTCAGCTCCTAATTCATTTTTGGAACAAGCTAATTGAATTTCAGAAGTTCCATCTTTTAAATTAACAAAACTTAAATTTCCATGAGTACGAACCCCTAAAACTCGACCAGCCAAAGATACTATTGTTTTATTCTTTTCTAAATCAGAAAAATTAGTTAAAACCTCTCCAATAGTATGAGTTCTATTAACTCGACTTGGATAAGGATTAGTCTGAGCAGATATCTTTTCTAATTTAGCTAAGCGATCAGCTCGCTCATTAATTCCAATATTTTCCATATTATTTAAAATCAATAATCTTATATTTAACTTCACCCCTAGGAGTTTCAGCTATTACCTCGTCCCCCTTTTTCTTCCCTAAGAAAGCCATGCCCAAAGGAGATTCATTAGAAATCTTACCACTTAAAGGATCGGCCTCATTAAAGCTAACTAATTCATATTCTTTTTCTTTTCCGTTAACTAAAACTTTAACCTTAGATCCCATATCAATCTTTCCCTTTCCATCAACCACACTGTCAACCACAGTAACATTTTTTAAGATTGCAGATAATTCCAAAATACGACCCTCATTTAGAGCCTGAGTATCTTTAGCTTCGCTATATTCAGCATTCTCACTTAAATCCCCTAACTCTTTAGCCCTTTCGATTCTCTCAGCAATTTCTTTTCTTCTAACAGTGCTTAAAAGGTCTAATTCTTCTTTTAATTTATTATACCCTTCACGAGTGATAATTTGATCATTCATAATTTTAACTTATTAGATAAATATTAGATTAACGTTTTAAATAATACACCATTATTATTGATCTGACAAGAGTTTTGTCATCAATTAATCAATTTAAAAATCAGATATATTATCAATAAATGAACCGGATAAAAGAGATACTGGACCCATTTATTAATTTTAAAATTAATATCTTTAATATAATAAACCAAAAACAACGGAATAATGGCAAATAAATTTAATATTTGATCATAATTTAATAAGGTTTGAGCAAAAACCAATAAAGAGCCAAACAGAATTAATAGAATATTATTTCTAAAAATATAGAAACATAAAATTAATAAGATTCCATAGGCGCCATATTCGACATTAAGCCACTGACCCAAAAATAAAATGAAAAGAATGCTAAATACTTTTATCCACCAATGTTTTCCTTTGTCATATAAATAAATCGCAGCTAGACCTAGTGTTAAAGTAAAACAAATATTTAAAGCCCCCTGATTAAATAATAAATAAAAAATTGGCTGAGATATTAAGGCTAATAATAAAATTCTTTGAAAATACTTACTTAGGTTTTTGGTATGTAAATAACCTTGAGCAATACCAAAGGCAAATAGAGGAAAGGCCAATCTTCCAATAATTCTAAAAATAAAATAATCTGGAAAAAAAACTAAACCAACATGATCAATCACCATTGTAATGAGAGCAATTATTCTCAGCATAAAAAATTATTCATTATTATTACTCTTTGAGCCAAATAATAAAAATATAAAAACTATAAAACCAATTCCTAGTGGATGGTTTAAATATGGGGTAAAAAAATTAACCGCCATTAAAGATATTATTCCCAAGCCTAAACCTAGATACCAATAATCATTATTTTTAAAAAAATTTAAACCGGCTTCTTTTAAGAAAAAATACAAAAGTAAAATATAAGATAAAACACCCAATAGGCCCAATTTCAACCAAATATCAAACCAACCCCACTCAAAAGCGTAAGTTGAATAAACTCCATCAGCTGAATTTTCTAAAACCCTAGGGTCACTAGATTTATACTCCAGTCTAGCCCCAAAACCACGGCCCAATAAAAAATTAGCTGATAAATCATCTTTCATTACCTCTAGTAATGCCCACCTAGAAGAAACTGCCGCTTCATCACTTTTAAGAATTTTAGCTCTTTCGGAAATCAAGTTTAAATCAAAATTGGCCATTGGATCGGGCCAAGGAAATTTAACCACTAAAAAAACAAATAAAAATCCCAACAATAAACTAACAACCCCCAAACAAAATGATTTAAGCATTGTTCTAAAATTGTTTTTTCTCCATAAAATAATCAACATTAACCCAAATGACAGAAATCCGGCTAACCAAAAACTACGAGAAAAACTTAAAATCAAAGCTGAGCTCAATAGGGACAAAAATAATAATAACCAAATAATATTTTTTCTATTTTTAAGATTATTAAAAACTGGTAAAAATATTAACCAACTTAATAATACAAAGATTTGCGACTGTAAAAAAACCCTATAAAAACCACCGCTCATAGCAGTTATTTCCCCTAATCGATAATCCCTGACCCAATGATAAAGATCCAATAAAAAGCTAACATTATGAGAAAACAAAAATAACAATAATAAAGATTCAAAAACTAAAAATAAAACAGCCGAAATAAAAATAACAATAATATTCTGATAAAATTTTTCTTTTTTTTCTGAGTCTAAAAAAGACAAGATATGCCACAGAGGAAAAATCAATAAAAAATAAAGCCAAGCATTAAAATCAAAAAAAGCATCGCTAAAATTATTCTTTATAAACCCATAAATCAAACCAAAGGCAATAAAAAACAATAAAACTAAAAAATATTTGAAATAAGGCATTCCTAAATATTTCTGCCACAAAGCTCGACGATTTTTAATAAACTCTAAAATAAATTTACCTGCCCAGATAAGCATAATTACTAACCATAAAGCAATCCTCAAAGAAATTTTAAAATCTCCAATTTCTAAGAAAAAAATATATCCCATGGAATTAAACAATAATTCCCCTAAAACCAAATAAAAAGCCCATCTTAATTTGTAAATACCAAAAATTAAGGCTAAAACTACTATAACAAAAAACATAATAATATTAAGTTCAGCCAAATAAAAAGAAAAAAAGGATAATGCTTCCAATAATAGAAAAATACCAAATACCCAAAAAATTGTTTTTTTCTCCTTTAAAATTGAAAATTTATTTATCATATTAGATTATGTTTTTTCTTAATTATTTCTACAGCTCGTTGATATTTTTTAACCACCGGCAAAAAAGGAAAAGCCTTATAAGCAAAAGCTGGTAACCAAGAACTAATTCCTCCACCTGGTTTAATTCTAAATAAGGGATCGTTAATAAAACCACCTTGATGACCAGCCTCCAACATAGTCAGCCACAAATCCCAATCCTGTAGTTTTTTAATGCTTTCATCCCAACCACCGACTGGAAAAGTCTCCTTTCTAATTAAAGCCATAGTATGAATATAGGGCATTTTTTTTAAACGCTCAACATCAAAAGGCCATAATTTAAACAATTTTTTACCCCAATAAAAAGAGGAATAAGTATAAGCTATTGAGTTATCAGCTTGCAAAAATTTCATCATTTTTTCTAGAGCATCTGAACGTAAAACAGCATCATCATCACAAAAAAATAAAAATCTTCCTTGAGCTTCTTTAAGTCCACGATTTCTGGCGGCTGGCGCCCCTTTATTTTCCTGATTAAAAAAATAATAATTATTTTCTAATTTATATTTTTCAGAAAATTTTTCAAAAATATTTAAAGTATTGTCAGTAGAACCATCATTAACAATAATAACCTCAAAATCGCGAAAGGTTTGTTTCTCAACACTTTTAATAGTATCTAATAAAGTTTTAGCTCCATTATAAACTGGAATAATAATTGAAATCATATTAATAACTTAAAAATCTATAAATATCTTGAACTTGTTTTTTCCAATTGAATTTGAGCAAAACTCGATCTCTACCCTGCTCCCCCATTTTTAATCTTTTTTCTTCGTTATCTAATAAATATAAAATAGCTTCTGATATTTCATCAACATTTTCGGGGCTAACCAAGAGTCCATTAACTCCATTTTCTACGGCATCACTAACCCCTCCGCTATTTCCAGCAATAACTGGTTTCTTGGCTAAATTAGCTTCTAAATAGACAATACCAAAGCCCTCAAAATCACCATTAATATTACGAGATGGCATTATAAAAATATCACATAAAGAAAATAGAGCCCATTTTTCCGCTTCGCTAATTTCTCCAATAAAGTTAATATATCTTTCCCAATTATCTCCAAAATTATCATAAGCTATCTTTTTTAGGTATTCCATTTCTGGTCCCTTACCAGCTATTAAATATAAAATATTACTATCAGGATTTTCCCTGATAATATTTTTTAAAGCCAAAATAACATAATCAAACCCCTTTCGCTTAACCAGTCGTCCCAGGCTAAATAAAATTTTATGATTTTGTAAATTATTTTTAATTTTAATTTTCTCAACCAATTCTTCATTAAAATTAGAAAAATCTTTAGCCCCAGGATTAACTACTGAAATTTTAGAATAATTTTTTAAAAAATCAGAGCACAATTTGGCAGTATAAGAATTAGCAGCAATGATTTTATCAGCTGATTTTAAAATAATTCTACTAATCATCTTCTTCCAAGAATTTCTAGTAGCATAAGAAAAATCCATGCCATGCAAAATAACCGTATAACGAGTTTTTAAAATTTTAGAAACTAAATACATAGCAATTCCTAATGGCAAAATATGACCAACAATAACATAGTCAATTTTATTTTTTTTTATATAATGATACAATTCAGATATAGATTTAGTCCATTTAAAAATTCCTCTTCTTCTTAATAATTCATGATTATTATTGTTTAAAATAAATAGCCTCTCGCTGGTTGGCCAATGATAAGCTAGGTTGGTATAATAATTAGCAATACCACCCTTAAACGGAAAATATTCTAAAGTGATTAATAAAAATCTCATATCTTTGAATTACTCTTTTTAAAAGAATTTAAAACATAAAAAATATCATCTTTTTTAACTCCTCCCAATAAGAATAAAATTACAAAATAAAACATCATGGCCAAAAAGCACAGCAAGAATAAATTAACCGAATCCTTTAAAACAAAAATAAACCCACCCATCAAAAGGGCGGAAAAAAATATTCTAAAGAAACTCAATAAATTATCTTTAACCCTATAATCAATTATTTTCCTACATTCTATTATTCCCAAAATAAACATCAGCATATTACTCAAAAAAACTACCAAGGAAGCTCCGACGGCTTGAAACATCGGAATAAAAATAATATTTAAAATTATAGCTGATATTAAAGTAATCAACATATTTCGGGTGTTTTTAGACTGACGGTCACAAGCATTCAATAAGGAACCAATTGGAAAATTTACAAAAATAAAAATCAAAGACAAGATAGATATTCGAAGTGGCCAATTAGCGCCCTCATAACCACCTTTAAATATTAATAAAATTTGATCTGACAACAAAAAGACAGCCACCGAAATCGGAACTGAAATTAAAAGCAGATAATCAATTGATCGTTTAAAGGCTATTTTCAGTTGAGCGCGATTATTGAGCCAATAATAACTCATAGCTGGATACAAGGAGGCCACAAAAGCCATTGGCAAGAACTGTAAAGCAAAAATTATTTTAAAGGCTATTTGATAAATACCAACATAATAATCACCAGAAAAAAATGATAATAAAACTGAATCTAAATAAGTATATAATCTCTGAAATATTCCATAAAGAGCAAACGGCAAGCTCAATAATAATATTTTTTTAATAAAAGTAAAATCCAAGGAGATTTTAAAAGAAACTTTCATTTTGAAACGCAAAACTATAAAAGAATAGATAAAATTAAAAACACTAGCCATTACCAAGGATAACATTATTATTTTTAAATCCATTTTTAATATTAAAAAAATCCATCCCGTTACCAAAACTATGGCCTGAAAAATAATAGAAGAAATGCTTTCAAATTTCAAATTATGAAATCCACGAATAGAGCCAAAAAAGGTTAAAGTAAAAGAATCCAATACCATACAAATACTAGATATATAAACCAATTGTTTACTCAAAACATCATAATCACCCAAAATATTAATAAAGAAAAAGACTGCCAAAATTGACAAAGAGCCAGTAATAAACTTTAAACCAATAATATTCGATAATAATTTATGAGATTTCTCTAAGCTCTTAGCTGTTTCCCGAATTAAATAATTTACTAGTCCTAAATCAATAAAAATAGCAAAAATAGTAGTAAAAGATATAGCAAAATAATATTTACCCAAGCTCTCTGGTCCGATATTTCTAGCCAATAAGACAAAATAAAAAAAAGATAGAAACTTTTGTATTATCAGGGCAATAGTTAAATAAGATGTATTTTTAGCAATATTTTCTATTTTTTTAGAATCTTCCATATTCTTAATAGTTTTAATATGTTTAAATTATAACACAAAAATAAATAAAGCCAATATTTTTAGAATTAAATAGCTCTAACTAATTTAAGATAAATTTATCTAAAATTTAACAACAACTCAAGTAAAATATTATAAAATCTAAATATCTTAATAATTAATCAAGCGGAAATATTTCGCTAACAAAAATTATGAAAATTTTAATCATCGAAGACGATAAAGAAATCGTGGAATTACTAAAGGAGTCCTTAAAAAGAGAATTATTTATTGTTGATTATGCCTATGACGGAAAGGATGGATTATTCTTGTATCGAACTAATCATTATGATCTATTAATTGTTGACTATAATCTGCCAGAAAAAACGGGAATAGAAATAATAAAAGAAATAAAATCAGAAAACAAAAACATAAAAACTATAATTTTAACAGTTGATTCCACTCAAGAAACTAAGGAATCTTTTTTTAATTTAGGAGTAGATGATTATATAACCAAGCCTTTTGTTTTCAAGGAATTTCTTTCTCGCATAAAAGCCGTTATGCGAAGACCGGCTATCACTCAAAAATCTATTTACAAAATCGACGACCTAGTAGTCGACATTGATAAACATTCCGTAACTAGAGACAAAAAAAGCATTTATCTAACTTTTAAGGAATTAATGCTTTTAGAATTTTTGCTAAAAAATAGAGGTAAAGTTATATCTCGCACTGTTTTAATGGAAAATCTTTGGGATTTTAATGCCGACCCTTTCTCTAACACAGTCGAGTCTCATATTTTAAAATTAAGAAGAAAACTTGACCCTCAACGAAATAAAAGGAATTTAATTCACACTATTAAGGGTCGAGGCTATAAATTAGATTTAAAAAAATGGTAGGAGTATTAAGATAAAGAAATTTTTTCAATAATATCAATTTTTTTACCCAAAAAAACCTCTCCCAATTCTTTAAATTTTTTGGGACTATCAGTAGTAAAAAAAACACATTTTTTCTCTTTTTTATTAAGAGCTGTTTCAATCTCCGGATGCCTTTGTAAATAATCCTTTAGACTATCACTAACTACTTTACCTGGATCAAACACTAAACACCCCTTCCCCATTATATTCTTAATATTTTTTAATAAAAAAGGATAATGCGTGCAAGCTAAAACCAAAGCTTCAACCTGCTTATTCTTCAGGGCGATTAAATATTTTTTTAATATCATTTTAGTTTCTGGTTTTTTTAACCAACCCTCCTCTATTAATGGCACCAGCAATGGGGTGGCCTTTTGGAATATTTCAATATTAGAATTTAAATCCTTAATCTCATCAAGATAAATATTAGAATTAATAGTGGCTTTGGTCCCAATTATCCCTATTTTTTTAATATTATTAATAGAAACAATTTTTTCAGCAATAGGCCTAATAACTCCCAAAACCTTTAAATCTGGGTAATTCTCGGGTAAATACTCTTGCTGAAGTCTTCTAAGAGCTTGAGCCGAAGCACTATTACAGGCAATAATAATCAACTTACACCCCCTGGAATACAAAAAATCAATAGCCTTTTTGCTGTAGCTATAAATAATTTCAGGAGACTTGTTGCCATAAGGGACATTAGCATTATCGCCTAAATAAATATAATTATATTGTGGTAGCTCTATCAAAAAATGATGTAAAACTGTTAGACCACCAACACCCGAATCAAAAACTCCAATCATATATTAAGCTAATTTAAAATTATTAATAACTAAAACAAAATTATACCCCAAAAAATTAGCCGCCTTACGACAAACAATCATTCTTTCATTAAATATTTCAAAATATTCCATAGACCCAGTAACTTTGGTATCAATTTTTAATCGCAAAACAATTTCTTTTTTAATTTTATTAAGCTTGAAAGAAGAATCAATCACCGAATAATTAACCCGATCATGAATATCACTTTTAATATTTTCTGGGCTATTATCTTTAACTCTACTGCGATGTACATCCGATTTATCAGCCAAAATTAAAATAGCTCCAATTTTGTTAATGATTTCATATTTATTTTCATCATGATTGGCAATCGCTTGCATTATTTCTAGAACACCCTTGGTATCTTCTGAGGCACCTAAAAAAAACTGCGAAAACAACATCGCCCCAGTATAACAATGCTCAGTTCTTTGTAAAAAATTACCCATATCATGACAATATCCAGCAATAGAAGCCAATTCTTGCTCTCTTTCATCTAGGCCAATATTTTTAGCTAAACTTTTAGCTCGATCAGACACCACACTAACATGACGAATACCATGATCAGTATAACCTAAAAAATTTAAATATTGTTCTGATTTTTTTATACATTCTTTAACTCCGGGATGTTTTTTAACTTCTTCCAAATTTAACATAAATAATGTAATTAATTTTAATTGTTTTTATTTAACAAACCATGAGCCATACTCTCTTTAATGCCAGCACCAGTAATAGAGATAAAATCAACCTTGCCTTTAATTTTTTCAATACTATCCGCTCCTACATAAGTCATACCGGAAGCTAGTCCTCCAATTAATTTAGTAACAATCGGAATAACTGACCCTTTATACTCAACCATAGTCATTTCTCCTTCCACATGAACCACCTCTTCTTTTTTCTTTCCGTCTAATTCCATTTTTTTAACCGTAGCTAAATAACTAGCCATACCTCGATATTCTTTAAATTTTTTTCCATCTTTTTCAATTATTTTACCCGGAGTTTCATCAGTCCCGGAGAACAAAGAGCCCAACATCACAGTATCAGCTCCAGCTCCAATAGCTTTAGTGATATCACCTGATATTTTTATCCCACCATCAGCACAAATTGGCACTCGTCCTTGAGCAGCTTCATAAACATCCATAATAGCAGTAATTTGCGGGACACCAGCACCAGCCATAATTCTAGTGGTACACATTGAACCTGGTCCAATTCCAACCTTTAAAGCATCGGCTCCTTTATTGATAAAATATTCCGCTGCATCCTTGGTGGCAATATTTCCAACAATAACATCTATCTGGGGATATTTTTCTTTAATATAGTCCAAAGTCTTTCCGACTCTTTTAGAATGACCATGAGCCACATCCAAAACTAAAATATCTACTCCAGCTTTATTTAAAGCTTCGGCCCTTTCTTCAAAGTCCTTAACCCCGATAGCTGCGGCTGTTAAAAGTTTTTCCTTCTTAACCGCTAAGACTTCTTTAACCTGATTTTCAGTAGTCATAAAGCGATGTAAAACACCTAGTCCACCCAAACGACCAATAGTAATTGCCATTTGACTTTCACAAACGGTATCCATATTGGCTACTAAAAAAGGAATATCTAAATAATGATTTTTAGTTACTCTAGTTTGAAAGGAAACGCTTTTGCGAGACTCTACTCTATTATATTTTGGAACTACCAAAACATCATCAAAAGAATATCCCGGACCAATAATTCTTGCCATATATATTTTATTTAAATAATTAATTTAATAACCAAATATTATAAGTTAAATAAGTAGCGAAACTAACCCATAAAAGATAGGGCCATAATAAAACCGAAGAAAATTTATTATTTTTCCATAACAAAATAATTAAAATCAAAGTGGTAACGTTTAGAACGGTCATTTCTACAATTGACCAAAATATCATTCCCCAACCAAAAAATAGAGTGCTCCAAAAAATGTTTAAAATTCCATTAGCAATAAAAAACAACAAAATCGGCTGAAATCTAATCTCCTTATTCTCTTTATTTTTTCTAAGAAAAAATAAGATAGAAAAAGTAGCCAAAATAAAAATTATAGTCCAAACCATTCCGATAAAAGAACCTGGGGGTGTAAAACTTGGTAAATTAATAGCATTATACCAATCCATTCCTTTATTAGTAATTAAGCTACCAATCGCCGAAACTAAAAAAACAGAAATAATTGCTGAGGCATATTTAATTCTGTTTTTAATAAAATTGTTCTTCATAGTTTTAGAATTAATTTTAAACCTTTATTATTATAACATTTTCTAAAAATAAAGTCATTGATTTAGGAAAAATCATCAGCGAAAAACTCATACCCTAATATTAAGGCTGGTGTTGATAAAAAATACCAAATAATAACATCATCTAAAGGAAAAACCTCTCCCCAAATTTTCACGGGAAATAAATAATCTCCTGGCCAAAACCAACTACCAATCTTTAAAGAAACTAATTCATAAACAAAAAAAACTAAAGCAAAAAATAAGGTTGGAATAATAGTTTTTTTTATTAATAAGGGTTTTTTAAAAAACAACCAAGTCATCGGAATAATTAAAACTATCACAGCGATAGTAATATAATTAGCTCCTATTATATCTTTATTATAAAAATATAGAGAAAAAACAATTACTGAAAAAATTAAAAACAAGTCTATTAAATACTTAAAATTTTTATTAATTTTTCCAGGACGGTCATTATTTATAAAATATTCATAAAAAGATAATCCCCAAAAAAAGTTTAAAAAAGCAAACAACATATTTTCCAGAGGAATAAGTCCCAATATTCTAGGAAAAACAGAAGATACGTCCCAAACATCTTTTAATCTAGCCATTAATTCTACTGGAGGAGCAAATAAAAATAAGGCTACTATAGAAAAAATTAAAACCCTAGCTCGAGAATTCTTCAACCAATAAAAATTTAAAATACTTGGCGGTAATAAAACTATGATAATAGAAATAATATAGATTGGCTGCCAAAAATAAACCAAACAACAGGCCAATAAAACATACAATAATAATAAAAATATTTTTATTTTTTTATTTTTGCTCATACTATAAAACTATAAGATACTTTTATTAATTATATTACCCAATAAATAGGATAAGACTATTACAATGATAGCTATAAAAAGATGCTCCCCCACTACTCGATAAGGATTTTCTCTGCCTTGCTTACCAATTTGGTAACTCAAAACTGATAATAAGATTATTCCCCAAGCAATAGAAATAAAGGAAGAAATTTTTAAATCAAAAAATAAAAAAGGAATAACAAAAGTTAAAGCAAACAAAAACTTAGCTAAAAAAGTTACAATAGTAGCCTCCCAGACATGTCTTGTTTTATTTTTTCTATCCGACTCTTCAGAAACATGAATTCCTAGAGAATCAGAAAAAGCGTCAGCCAGAGCAATAATGAGTATTCCGCTAATAACAGCTAGTTTTGATCCCGTCCCCGAATTCAACCCTACCATCAATCCCAAGGTTGTGATAACAGCCGAAGTCAAGCCAAAACTTAATCCCTTTTTATAAGATTTTTTCATATCTTTTAGATTTTTTACGAGCTAAATTAGCGAAGCGATGAGCCTCGTCCCTAGCTTGCAATAAAATATTTTTAATACTTAAAACTTTTTCTTTGAAACTATCAGTAGCTCGATCATCAAAAATAATTTCATCTCCAGAAAATTTTGACAATCCCACAAAATTATTAATTTTATATTTTTTAAAAATAGGTCGCAAAAAATCAATCTGAGGCTTGCCTCCATCAATTAACACAAAATCAGGATACTTCCACTCCAAATGAGAAAATCTCCTAACCAAGACCTCTTCTAAGGCTCTTAAATCATCGCTTAAAAAAGAATTCTTTATTTTAAATAAACGATATTCTTTATTATCACTCTGACCAAAAGAATCAAAAACAACCATTGAACCGTAAGCCTCTTTTCCAGAAAAATGAGAAATGTCATAAGCCTCAATTCTAGAAAAAGGAATTGCTGTTAAATTTAATTCTTTTCCCAGCAAAGAAACATCTTGCAGGTGTTGCAAGGATTTGGCCTGCTGAGGATTTTCTTTGGTCAATTTTTTTAATAATAATTCTTTTTTCCCCTGAAGTAATAAAACTATATTTTTAATATTTTTATTATAATCCCTTTTGCTAATCAGCCCCAGGCAAGAACCAGGACAAAGACCAACTTGATAATCAAAACAAGCTTTTCCAGAATTGGGTCGACAAGTTCCATAGGGAAAAATCCTTCTAATTATCCTTAAGGCGTTTTTAATTAAAGAAAAAGATTGATAGGGGCCAAAAATATAATTATCCTCCTCTGAGTGTTTCATTAAATCCTTGCCCCTAATTATTAGAGGGGCAGGAAATTCTTTTTTAGGCATGATTATATAAATAAAAGAACGATCATCACGATCTTTAATATTATACTTAGGCCAATATTTCTTTATATATTTAGCTTCTAAAATTATAGCCTCTAACAAAGTATTGGTTTCGATTGTCTTTATTTTTTTAGCAAGAGACACCATTTCTTTTATTCGAGAATCAACATTAGTCAAAAAGTATTGACTCAAGCGATTCTTAAGACTAGTAGCTCGCCCCACATATAAAACTTTACCCTTATTATCAAGCCAGAAATAAATACCTGGTTTGGCTGGTATATTTTTAATTGTCTCTTTTAGTTTATTCATACTAAAATTATAGCACTTCGGCTGATTTTCTCAAATAAAAAACCCCGACTTATCATCGAGGTTAAAATATTTTATTATTTTTTTTCTATTCTAGGTGTTATCAAAAAAAACACAAAGAATAAAGATAAAATGACTGACACGATCTTCATAGATTGAAAATTAGCTACCAGGCCATTTACATTAAAATAATAAATCACAAAAAATATTGTTCCAAGAAAAATACAGAAGATTAATACTGGTAAATATTTTTGTCGAATGGAAAAGGCCAAGCCATAAGTCATCAAAAATATTGATGAAACAGTCAGCGAAAAAAGACAATCTTCTAAATGTCCAGATTTAAACAAATAGAAGGTTAACCCGGCTAAAAACAGACCTATCATCATCATAACCATTCCCTTTACGGCAAATCTACCAAAAAGGATTTCTGTTTCAGCATCATAAGACACTTTAGCACCAAAATGCTTTCTATTAAATTCAGCGATTTCATCAAGTTCTTTTTGAGCCTGATAAATTTCATCTTTTGACACGGGAGCCTTAAATACAAACCTAATCAAAATTACCAATAATATTGGTAAAGAAACTAATATACTATCCAATAATTCCATAATAATATTTTTTGATTTAACATTTTTAAAGGACTAAACAATATAGAAACTTATCACAAACATTAAAAAAAGTCAACTACTTTAAATAATCTTTTAAATATTTACCAGTAATACTTTTTTCATTTCTAATCAAATCTTCGGGTTCGCCACTGGCCAATAAATATCCACCTTTCTCTCCTCCATCTGGACCTAAATCAATTAAATAATCCATCGACTTAAGCATATGCATATTATGCTCAATAACCACAACAGTATGACCTTTTTCTACCAATTTATTTAAAACCTGAAGTAATAATTCAATATCACGATAATGAAGTCCAGTAGTTGGCTCGTCTAATAAATACAAGGTTTTTTGTCCCAAAACATAAGTTAACTCTTTGGCTATTTTAATCCTCTGAGCTTCACCTCCGGAGAGAGTAGTAGCACTCTGACCCAATTTAATATAGCCAAGACCAACCGATTTTAAAATATTTAATTTATCAGTAATATGATAATTTCCATCAAATAATTTTATACCCTCCTCGACACTTAAGTCCAAAACATCAGAAATATTATGCCCCTTATATTCAACTTGTAGAGTTTCTCGATTAAACCTTTTACCGCGACAAACCTCGCACTCTACTAATACAGCTGGTAGAAAATGCATTTCTATTAAATTGAAACCCGCTCCCTGACAAGCTTCACAACGACCACCAGCCCGATTAAAAGAAAAACGAGATAAACTATAACCCCTTTCTTTAGCCTCTGGTAAAGCAGCAAAAAAATCTCTAATTGGCGTAAATATTCCCGTATAGGTAGCTGGATTAGACCTGGGAGTTCGACCAATTGGCGATTGATCAATAACCGACACTTTATTTATATATTCAACTCCCTTAATATCAGCGACATCAATTAGCTTATTTTTTCCAGGATTATTCTTTATCTGTGCA
This sequence comes from uncultured Gammaproteobacteria bacterium, assembly GCA_964608425.1. Classification (GTDB taxonomy): domain Bacteria; phylum Patescibacteriota; class Patescibacteriia; order Patescibacteriales; family UBA12465. Next base: position 15,890 of record CAZSNN010000005.1, read on the forward strand.
ATATTTTTATACAATACATCATACATTAAAGAAGATTTCCCGCTACCCGACACTCCGCAAAGACCAATCAATCTTCCTAGTGGTATTTCTATATTAATATTCTTTAAATTATTAGCCCTAGCCCCTTTTATATTAATAATACCCTTGTTTTGCGACCTTCTTTTAGTTGGAATAATTATTTTCTTTCGACCACTAAGATAGTCTAGGGTTAAAGATTTTTTGTTTTTATTATCAATTTTATCATTTTTGAGCAAATCTTTAGTACTACCGATAGCCACTATCTCACCGCCATAAACCCCAGCCTCAGGCCCAATATCAACTAAATAATCGGAATTAATAATAGTCTGCTCATCATGTTCTACTAAAATAACAGTATTTCCCTTATCTCTTAACGATTTTAAAGTTTCGATTAACTTAAAAGTATCTCTTTCATGCAGACCAATGGTTGGTTCATCTAAAATATATAGAGTTCTTGATAATTGGGACCCAATTTGAGAAGATAAGCGAATTCTCTGAGCCTCACCACCAGACAAGGTCTCGGCCTCCCTATTTAAAGTCAAATATCCCAAACCAACCTTATTCAAAAATTCCAATCTATCTATTATCTGTTGCATAACATTTGAAACTATATTCAAGCTTCTATCGCTTAGATTTCCTAAAACATTTTCAAAAAAAGAACTAGCTCGCTCCAGAGACAAGGCAGTTACTTCAGCAATATTTTTATCACCAATTTTAACTGATAGGGCCTCCTCCCTAAGTCTTTTACCTTGACACTTAGGGCAAACTTCATTAGCGTAAAAACCAATCTTTCCCAAACCAGAACAAGACGGACAAGCTCCATGAGGAGAATTAAAAGAAAATAAGCGAGGCTCCATTTCAGGAAAAGCAAAACTGTCATTAGGACAAGTCCAATTAGAAGATAATAAAAATTCTTTTTTGTCATCTAGGGATACAAAAACTAACCCCTTGCTGTGAGCAATAGCATTCTCAATGGCCTCGAATAAACGAGAGTCATCGCTCGGCATGACCTTATCAATAATTATATCAATATTATGCTGTTTATTAGGACTCAATTTAATTTGATCGCGCAATGAATAAATCTGACCATCAATTCTAGCCTCTGAGTAACCTAAAGACAAATAATCATATAATAATTGATAATATTCCCCTTTTCTTCCTCTAATAACTGGAGAGATGATTGTTAAATATTTGGCCCCCGATTCTTTGGCTCGAGAAATAGAAATATCAACCATCTCTTCTAAGGTCAACTTTTGAATTTTATGATCACATTTAGGACAATATACTTCTCCAATTCTGGCATACAAAACTCTTAGATAATCATAGATATCGGTTAAGGTGCCAACTGTAGATCGAGGATTATGCGACAGGGCTTTTTGATCAATAGAGATAGCTGGAGCTAATCCAATAATTTCATCGACCTCAGCCGCCTTCTTTTGTCCAATAAATTGTCGCATATATGGAGATAAAGACTCTACATAACGACGTTGTCCTTCAGCAAAAATAGTATCGAAGGCCAAGGAAGATTTACCAGAACCAGAAACTCCAGTTATAACAGTCAATTCATTATGAGGTATCTCTAGGCTAATATTTTTTAAATTATGCATCCTAGCTCCCTTTATGATTATATTATTGTTATTATTATTTTTATTCATATTATATAAAAACACGCCAGAATTTGTTTCTGGGGGTTAACACAATTTTAAGTTAAATTGATATTATCATCAGCTAATAATAAAATCAAGTAAAATTTCAAATAAATGCTTGACAATAATATTAATTAAAAACTATAATATAATATTATTAAAAAATAAATTTATATAATTATGAAAAAAAATATTCTTAAAAATATATTTTTTATTTTCTTTTTAGCTTTATTAATATTTTTTCCTTATAAAAATAGTCAAGCCCAAGAAATAAAAAACGACAATTCTACTAAAATAATATTTTTTGGCAGCCCCACTTGTCCTCATTGTTCAGCTGAAAAACAATTTCTAAAAGAATTAAAGAAAGATCATTCTAATTTAATAATTGAAGAGTATGATTTTTCACAAAATATTAATTTAGTTAATACTCTATACAAAGAACATCAAGTGCCTCAAAATCAACAAGGGTTAGTTCCGGTAACTTTTATAGAAGATAATTTTTTTATAGGATTTAACGAATCAATAGAAAATAATATTACCAATAAAATTGCTGGAATAGAGAATGGCAAAAATGAAAAAAACATCAAGATTCCCTTTTTCGGAGAAGTTGATATCTATAAATTATCCTTACCAACCCTAGCTATTGTCTTGGGGGTAGTTGATGGCTTTAATGTTTGCTCTCTGGGAGCTTTGATAATAATATTAGGACTGGTTATGGTTCTAGGATCCCGAAAAAGAATATTATTTTTAGGTAGTGCTTTTTTATTGGTCACCGGAATAACTTATGGACTATTAATTTTTATGTGGCACCAATTTTTTTCAATCATTGCCCCCTATATAAAAAGCATGGAATTATTAATTGGAATATTATCAATCGCCGGAGGAATTTACCTTATTAGAGAATATATTAAATCCAGAAAACAAGGAGCTGCTTGCAATTCCGGAGGAATTATCGCTAAATTATCGCCTAAGGTTGAAAAAATCTTCGCTAATAAGAAAAATATAGCTATTTTAGTGGGGGTGGTAATATTATTTGCCGCCGCTGTTACTATAATAGAGTTCCCTTGTTCAGCCTTTTTACCAGTTTTATTCGCTAGCATTCTAGTAGAAGCTAATCTATCAATGTCCTCAACCATATCTTATATGGCCTTGTTTATTTTGTTCTATATGCTAGATGAAATTATTATATTTTTGATAGCCTTCTTTACTATGAGAATAAAAATAGTTTCACCTAAATTTATTAATATCTTCAATCTAATTGCGGCTTTAATATTTCTATTTTTGGGAAGTTTTTATCTATATCGAATATTTATATAAAATTAAATAATAACAAAAAAGAGCTTTTATCAAAGCTCTTTTTTTATATTCTATTTTATTATTACTTTTCAGAATAACGACCCTCACCTTGACGAGCCATTTTTAATTCTGAATAAATTTTGTCAATTATTCTATTAATTTTACTAAGCCTCTCTTGATCTTCTTTTTCTTCCAACGGTGTTTTATAAGAATTATTTTTTTTAATATCTGCTCCTAGTTTTACAGAAAAATCCACAAACATTTTATCGATTAATTTAGGATCAACCGGCTTATTTTTCATAGCATCCTTAATCTTCTCAGAAAAACTAAAATAATCACTTATATTTTCATCATCCCTCTCTTTTACTGCCTCGGCTGTTTTTAAAAAATAATCAATCCAATTATCTAAATGAACATAATTGTCCGACCTCAATCCATCCAAGATATAATTAATAGATTTTAATTCATCTTTTTTAGCGATTTGTAATTTCTTAGAAACCCTTTCCTTTTCTATCATCATCATTAACATTCTATTTGATAAAATTTCTACTGGGGTTGGTTCAATGCCATATTCATTTCTAATATCAATAATCTTTTGAGAAATCTCACCACCTTCGGTAGAAATTTGTTGACGAATTTTTTCTCTTTGGTCTTTGCTTATTCCAAAAGAAATCATTTTATCTTCAAAATCCTTAACCTGATTATAATATTCTAATCTTTCTTCTTCTAGCTGAGAAATTTCATTCTTTTTTTCTTCTAAAACATTTAACCTTTCTGCCAAGCTTAATCCATCTAAAGGATCTTTTTTTTCTTCTACTTTTTCTTCTAATCCCTCAGTAGTTTTTTCATCTAAAATTTTATCAGCTAAGTTATCAAATTTATTACCCAAATCTAAGCTATCTTTTGTCTCTTTGGGGGCCTCCTTTTTATCATCTGGCTTTTTTTTCCACCAAAAATATTAAATTCTTTAAACATAATTTTTTAAATTAATAATTATTAAGATTAATTAAATTACGATACCACAAAAATGATAAAATTGCAAGCTATTTGGCTTCTTTTTCTGGTATATCTAGAAAATCTTCGATCTTTTTTATGACTGTTTTGGGGTCGATTTTATGCTTTTTGTTATATGCTAATTGTTTGATGCGCCTCCTGTCCACCTCTTTAACAGCGTTCTTAATAGACCCGGTTATCTTATCAGCATACAATATGATTTTACCAGAAACATTACGAGCAGCTCGACCCATAGTTTGGATGAGCGAGGTTTGACTACGCAAAAATCCTTCACGATCAGCATCTAAAATAGCCACCAAGGAAACCTCTGGTAGGTCTAGTCCTTCTCTTAATAAGTTTACTCCTATCAAAATATCAAAAACGCCTAAGCGAAAATCTTTTAAAATTTCTGTTCTAGCTAGCGTTTTAGTATCAGAATGAATATAATTTGATTTAATATTATTTTGTTTCAGATAAGCATCTAAATCTTCGGCTTGTTTTTTGGTCAAGGTATTAATTATAACTCGTTCCCCTTTTTTAATAATTTTTTCTGATTCTAAAACAATATCATTGATTTGACTATAATTATTTTCTTTATTAAAAACTGGTCTAATTTCAATCTCGGGATCAATTAATCCAGTTGGTCTAATAACCTGTTCAACAATCTGTTTTGATTTTTCTAATTCAAATTTTCCAGGAGTTGCGGTAGTAAAGATAGCCTGACCAATTCTTTTTTCGAACTCAGAAAATTTTAAAGGACGATTGTCTAGAGCTGATGGTAATCGCCAACCATATTTTATAAGAGTTTCTTTTCTGCTATGATCTCCGGCATACATTCCGCCAATTTGTGGAATACCAATATGACTTTCATCTACAATCAATAAAAAATCTGGTCGACCATTCTCATCTTTTGGAAAATATTCTAATAAAGAATCCGGAGACTCACCCGCCAATTTTCCGGTTAAATGACGAGAATAATTTTCAATACCATGACAATATCCCAGACTTCTAAGCATCTCCATATCATAACGAACTCGACGCTCTAATCTTTCCGCTTCTAAATATAATTTATTCTTTTTGAAATATTTTAAACGATCTTTTAATTCTTCTTGAATACTTTTAATAGCCTGCTCAATTTGGGGTTTGGTGGAAATAAAATGTTTTGGAGGAAAAATAACAATCTCTGGCAAATGTTCTAAAATATTTTTGGTCAATTCATCGATAATGGTTAAATCAGAAACCAATTGATCTTTTAATTCTAAGCGATAAATAATATTTTCCGACATCGGACGAATTTCAAAAACATCACCCCGAACTCGGAATTGACCTCTTTTAACATTCCCCAAAGATCTTTCAAATTGCATTTTTATCAATTGAGAAATTAAATCGGCTCTAGTCATCGGCTTATCTTTTTCTAAATGAAGGGAGGCTTCCATGTAGCTAATTGGAACACCTAAATTGTAGATACAAGAAACTGAGGCTACAATAATAACATCTCGGCGAGAAAGAAGAGCCGAGGTAGCTCCATGACGAAGACGATCTATCTCTTCATTGATCATGGCCTCTTTTTCTATATAAGTTCCAGAATTTGGCAAATAAGCCTCAGGCTGATAATAATCATAATAGGAAACAAAATAATGAACCGCATTATCAGGAAAAAAATTTTTATATTCTCTATACAACTGAGCAGCCAAAGATTTATTAGGAGCCATTACTAAAACTGGCTTATTAAAATCTTTAATAATATTAGCGATTGTAAAGGTTTTTCCTGATCCAGTAACACCAAGCAAGGTTTGGTAATCAAAACCCTTCTCCAGGCCATTTTGGAGCTTAGAAATAGCCTCCGGCTGATCACCGGCTGGCCGAAAGTCTGATTTTAGAGTAAATAATTTCTTAGACACAAATTTTAAAATTTAATAATGATATCTTTTCCCCTTCTCTATATTAACAGCTCGATAAATCTGCTCTATTAATATAACCTTAGCCATTTCGTGTAAAAATGTCATTTTAGACAAAGATAAGATATTATAGCCCTTTAAAATATCAGAATCAAAGCCTAGAGATCCAGCAATAACAAAAATTATCGGACGATCAAGGCTAAAAATTTTTTCAGAGAAACCAATAGAATCATATTCCCGTCCATTTTCTGACAATAAAAAAATCTCAGAATCTTTATTCTTTTGTAAAAATTCTAGAATCCTCTGACTCTCTTGCCTTTTTATAGTCAAAATATTCTTATCGGAAAAACTTTTAGCTGGAAGCTCCTTTAAGTCTAATTTAATATCAGGGCCCAGTCTTTTTTGATATTCAGAAATAGCCTCTTGATAATATTTTTCCTTAACACCCCCAATACTTAAAATAATTATTTTTTTCATAATAATATCATACTATAATTATAATAAATTTCAAAACCTTGACTTTTTTCTAACAAAATGATAGAGTCACTTATCACATTAGTTCATTTAAACAAGATAGAAGTATGAAAAAAGTTGTTTCCGAAAAAACAAACCAAGAATGGTTTGACCCAAATTTTATTGAAGCTCAAAAGTTGATCATTGAAAGCCGCATGGAAAAATATGGTAACCTACAAAAATTTCGCCAAGAAATGAGAGAAAATGGCGCGGGATCTCATGGGACTAATTATCTCCTTTATAAAAACAATGAGGTATTACCCCAACTAAAAAAAGCTTTACAAAAAATAAAAGATGGGACTTATGGGGTCTGTGAAAAATGTGGTAAAAACATCGAGAAAAGAAGATTGGAATTAATTCCAGGGGCTCTCGTTTGCATGAACTGCATATAAAAAAAATTAATTAAAATTTGAAAAAGGTTCCAAGGGGAGCCTTTTTAATTTTTGTTTTTTAAAATATTTTTAAATCTATCAGAAAAAACAAAAGCTCTCATAATATAAAAAAATTTATTTTCAGCTTTGTCCTCTTTTTTTTCTTTTTCTGTCATCATCTCTTCGGCAAAATATGTTCTAGGAATTCTAACAATAATAAATTCTAAATCCTTTAAACCAATTTCACCTGATAATATCCTCACTGAAACCCTATTTAAATCTCCTAGGTGCATCATTTTATCCTTAGCGTCTTCTAGAGTTAATTTATCACTTTTTTTATAATCAACTCCTATAACGGTTGATATAGGACCAGCTGAAGTAAAACCCTCTATAAAAGCATTAGCTATTCCACTAGTACCAGCAGGTCCGTGTGGCCAAATGGCACAATTAGCATATTTATCACCCCTTTCTCCTACAACCTTAGGGTCAAAATTTAATTTTATATTATCTCCATTTACTAAATTAACAATTTTTTCGGGATCATCTTTTCGAACTGCTAGCTCCCTAGATCCATTTATATAATAATTATAAACCTCATTAACATCACTAACCATTTCAGCTCCAGATAATTCTAAAAAATTAACTAAATCACTAAAAGCTTCCTGTGTCTTTTTTTTATACTCTTTCAAAAATTCACTATCTTTGCACTTTTTTTTATTCTCTTTTAAAAACTTAAGATTATTTATAACAATATCTCTATGTTTATTAATACTTTCTTTTTCTAAAGAGTTTTTTTTAATTTTAAATTCTTTTACTGAATCTAAAATCATTTGTTCTTCTATCATATTTTTATAGTTAATTATAATAAAGAAAAGAGATAGGCCGCTAGCGATGGTAAAACTAAGTTGTCTAGTCCAAAAAATAAAGAAAATTCTACTAAGGTCAACAATAAAGCAATTATTAGATATAAGTCGATATTATAGAAATCAACATTACTACGAAATAAAAATATCAAAAAAAGAGTAGAAAGCAAAAATATTAAAGAACCTTCTAGACTTTTAGCCCCTCCTAATAATTTAATTCTATGAATTCCAAAAAGATCGCCAAAAATATTAGCCAAGGAATCAGAAAAACCTAAAACCAAAACTCCAAACTGAAAAGCCCTAATATTTTCTGGCAAGAAAAAAATAGCTACCAACATTATCCCCAGAGGATAAAAAACTTCACCCCAAGAAACTCGCCTTACCCTATTAATAATTGGAAGGAAATTAAAAAATCTAGCTACCGAGAATATTAAAGCAAATAATAGGCTAATAAAGATTATTTGATTTAAAGAAAAAATATAAGGAAAAAAGAAAATAATAACCGCTGACAATATATGAATAATTTTTCTATTAAAATTATCAATTTTTTTAGCTAGAGCAATTTTTTTAAAGTTAAATATTTTATTTATAATCATATTTAAAAACTATTTTTCAAAAATCTTTTTCTTTCAACTTCATTAAACTTTTCAATGGCATATCTTAAGGTGGTCCGAGAAATTATCTTTCCATTATCAATTAAAAAGGCTTTTAATCTATCTTGGTCTCTCTTACCAGCCTCTCGAAGCATCCAGCCAACAGCCTTATGTATTAAATCATGTTGATCTTTTATCAATATCTGTGAAATTTTAAAAGTATCATCTAAATCATTATTTTTTATAAAATAAAAAGTAGAAACTATTGAAATTCGACGAGACCACAAATTTTTAGAAATAGCCAAATTATAAAGAATTTTTTTATCTCGAGAATACAGATAATTACCTAGAATATTATAACAACTAACATCAACTAAATCCCAATTATTAATATTTTTTATATTTTTTAAATAAAAAGCAACAATCTTTTTTTTATCACCAATACTAGCTAATTGATATTTTTTTACTAAAATAATTAAAGCCGAAAAACGAAATTCATGTATTTTGGAATTTAAAAATTTTTGCAAATCTTCAAGAGAAAGGTCTAAAAAATCTTTTATTATTTTTCGTTGATCGACTACACTAATGCCTAAAAAAATATCCCCCTCTCCATAATCACCCGGTCCGGTTTTGAAGTAGCGAGATAAAATTTTAGACTTTTCAGCATCTTTATTTTTCAATAATTTTTGTTCTAATTTTTGAGCTTGAGCCAACATAAAACTAAATTAATAATAAAGAGCAAATAAAAGTTTTTTTATTAAAATATAGAAACCTATTACAAATAAAAGAACCGATAAGGTCGGGAAAAAATCTTTCATAGCAACTAATTCTTATTTTTAAACAATAATTTATCTGATAAGTCATCTATTAATTTGCCACGATTATCATTATCTAATATTTTATTAGAATCCAGCGCATTAATCAAATTAATAATTTCTGAATAATCTTGAAACTCGGTCCCCTGCTCCCTTAACTCCATAACCTTATCAAATAATATTTTTAAATATCTATCCTCTAAGTTTTTAAAAGAAGAAATTTTTCCCATAGCACGATCTTGAGCAATAAATTCAATAGATAATTTTATAATCTGTTCAGAAATATTTCTTTGATTTTCTTCAGAGCCTTCTAGGTTTAGATCCTTCAAAGCTTCGGTCACAGCCTTAGCTAACTTATTTTCAACTCTAGGAGTATTAAGTCGATAATTATTTTGATCTTCAATAATAGCATTAATAACCTGTCTAGACTTAGATAAGCAAATTTTTTCTAAATTAGGATGATTAATTTCTTGATTAATTTGATGTTCAAAATTTTTCATTTTTAAAAAATTATTTATAAATTACATTAATCCTATTAGTTAACATAGGGGCTCTTTTTACAAAATTTGGCCAAAACTCCAATTCATAAGACTTTACATTATCAAGGCCGTCTAAATAAGCTCTGATTTGTTTTTCATTTAAATTAACTAAATGCTTTTTATTAATTAATCCATCCTCTCCTCCAGAAGTTGTTTTAGCAGAAAAATCAACTTTAACTTCGGCTAAAGATTTACTAGAATTAAAGCTTAATAAAGAATATTCTAAACTATCAGCATCAACCTCAGAAAGATTTTGATCAAAATCTAATATAGCTAATTTTTGTTTAACAATTTTAATAACGTCATCGGGGCTAATGGTAATAATATTAACAACTGCTTTTATAGATCCATCGAAAGTGTCCACCTCTTCTCCGGCTTTATTACTAAATTCTATTTGAGCCCCATCCGAATCAACGCTAAAAATATTTTTTTGAGATAAATTGTTTTTATCACCAACTTGTTCCTGAGCCTTAACCATTAATTTTTCTTTTAATAAATTAGTAGCATCATCAATATCTTTTTGAGAAATTGATTTTTTAACTTCTTTTTTTAACTCAAAGCTTTCATAGCTTTCAGCATAAATCTTATCTTGTAATCCAGCCCACAAGCCAGGAATAGAAAACTTACTAGGAGCAATAGCCAGTTCCTGACTAGGCTCATCAGCATAAATTTCTACCTCCACCGAACCGCCGGCCGGAACATTAACGGTGTTTTTTAATCTAAAAAGCTTATCATCAGAACTTAATAATCTAGTGGTGGCCACTAAGGGTTGATTTTTTGAATATTCGTTAATTATTTTTACTTTTCCCACAATTTCACTCCCCAAACTTTTTTCTTCACTACTATTAAAGGTTTCGCTAACATCAAGCTCTACTCTATTAATAGAGGCCTTTACCGCTCTCTCTAAATTAACCTGACCATCATTAGAATAAGCATAAAAATTTAAATTATCATTAATAACCTCCTTATCAGTATAAGTAATTACATTTAATTTTGTTAGAGAAAAATAAGCAACAGCTAATAATAAAATAATTGTTAAAAAAGAAAAACGTAAAATCATTTTTCGATAATAAAAAACCTTTCTTCCGGAAATAGAATTGCCAACATCTCCTTTTGTATTAATACTTTTATTGTCTTCCGATTTCAAATCATCCAAATTAGTAGGCTCTTCTTTTATTTTTTCAGCCATTAATCGAAAAAACTCTTTTTTGGAATCCAAAGACTCATTAGAAGAAAATTCTTCACCTTTTGAAGCGCTTTCTTCATCAAGGCCTACTTCATTATTAGAAGAATCTTTTTCAAATAATTTATCATCAGTTTTAATATCCTCAGACTCTTCTGAAGAATTATTTTGATCAAAGTCATTTTTAAGCTCACTATAAACTTTAAGGCTTTCTAGACCTTCCTTAATGTTTTCTAATTCTTTCTTTTTTTGAGAATTATCAGGATTAATTGGAGGAGTTTTTAAAGGCATAAGATTATAATTCATCATCAAAAAAATTTAATGATAGGAATTGAATAAATTAATTATTTTCTATTATAATAACATTTTTTATTAAATTAAACAATATCAGCCAAGTCTTCTAACTCTTTTTTTAACTCATTTTTTAATTCTAAACAATTTTTAACTTGTAAATCAGACTTAATTAATTTTTCTCCATCCGACAAGCTTATTTTAAAATATACCGAATCAGATCCAGGATAATTTTCTAATATTTTTTTAATAGCAGAAAATTTTTCAGTTGAAACTTGACCAATCAAGGCAATCCCTAGCGATCTAGAATTTTTTAAATTGTTGATAGGAATTCCCGAAGAATTATTTTTATAATATCCCCCATTACCATTGTTGGGATTAAATCTTTTAGGGATTTTAATATTTTTAAAATCTTGAACAGTTTTTTCTAGATTATCTTCTTCTAATAAAATAGCTTTATTAACCAATAACTTGATCTCGCCATCTTTATCGGAAACATTAGCATTCATTAAAATAGTTTTTCCGTCTTGCCACAAATCTAATGTTCCTTTTAAAACCTTAGGAAATACCAAGATTTCCACAAAAGAAACCCCATCTTCGACCTTAACAAATAACATATTTTCATTTTTTTTAGTAACAATTTTTTTGATTGAAGAAACCACCCCGGCGGTATAAATATCTTGATTTTTATAATCTTTTAAAGACGACAAAGGAATAATTGACTCAGACAAGCGAGGCCTAAAAACATTAAAAGGATGTTCAGAAATATAAAGACCTAATAATTCTTTCTCCCACTGCAACTTATCTTTATTATCAATATCCATCTTTTTTTCTAACTTAGGGTGATGAAAGATAGCCGAATCAGGAGTATCAGCAAATAAGCTAATTTGAGGACTATTTTTAGACTTATTAGCCTCTTTGCTAAAGTTTAACAAAACTTCTAAATTTTCTAACAATAAACCTCGATCTTCAAATTGATCAAAAGCGCCACACTTAATTAAACTTTCTAAAGATTTTTTATTTAAATCTTTATCAACAATTCTTTCTAAAACTTCAAAAACACTGTTAAATCTACCATTATCTTTTCTTTCTCTAATAATTTCTTCAACAATATGTGATCCAACATTTTTAATGGCATTTAAACCAAACCTAATAGTTGTTATTTTTTCATCGGGGCTAACTATTTTATTATCTTTAGTTCCACTGGTTACTACCGTAAAAGAAGCAAAGGACTCATTAATATCCGGAGGCATAATTTCTATTCCCATTTGGCGACATTCTTCTATTTCAATAGCAATGCGATCAATATCATTTTGATCAGCTGATAATAGGGCGGCCATAAATTCAGCCGGATAATGAGCCTTTAGGTAAGCAGTCTGATAACCAATTAAAGCATAGCAAGCGGCATGTGATCTATTAAAACCATATCCCGCAAAAGGCTCAATAAAGGAGAAAACTTTTTCCGCTAAAGATTTTTCTACTCCATTATTAACACAGCCATTAATAAATTTTTCTTTCTGCTCAGCTAAAAGTTCAGGGATTTTTTTACCCATAGCCTTTCTCAATGTGTCAGCCTCACCTCGGCTAAAACCAGCTAACTCTCGAGAAATCTGCATAACCTGTTCTTGATAAACAGCCACCCCATAAGTTTTACTTAAAATTGGTTCTAATTTGGGATGTAGATAAGTCATTTGACGACCATGTTTTCCAGAAATAAAATCAGGGATCCATTCCATTGGCCCGGGTCGATATAAGGCTACCATAGCGACAATATCTTCGAATTCACTAGGTCGGAGTTCTTTTAAATGACGTTTCATTCCACCAGACTCAAATTGAAATACTCCAGTAGTTTCGCCTTTTTTAAATAAATCTAAAACCCCTTGATCATCTAAGGAAATCTCATCAATATTAATTTCTACTCCTCTGGTATTTTTTATAATCTTAACCGCTGATTCAATAATAGTTAAATTTTTTAAACCTAAAAAATCTATTTTAAGTAAACCTAAAGAATCAACTGGATTTAAAGAATATTGCGAAACTATACTCTTATCCGAAGAAGAAGCATATTGTAATGGTACATAATTAGTTAAAGGCTCCTTGGTTATTAGAATACCACAAGCGTGGGTAGAGGAATGGCGAGAAACTCCTTCTAATTTTTGAGCGAAATCTAAAATTCTTCGAGCAGCTGACTCCTTTCTGTAGATATCCTTAACTTCAACTAAATTTTCTAGAGCATCTTTAATCTTGTAATTCATTGGAATCATCTTGGCTAATTTATCGCAATAATCATAAGACTCATCTAATACTCTGCCAACGTCTCTAATCGCCGCTCGAGCGGCCATAGTTCCAAAAGTAATAATCTGAGAAACATGATCTTCTCCATATTTTTTTGCTACGTACCTAATAACTTCATCACGACGAATATCAGCAAAATCTAAATCAATATCAGGCATTGAAATTCTATCTGGATTTAAAAATCTCTCAAATAATAATTCATATTTTATTGGATCCAAATTAGTAATCCCGGTTAAATAACAAACCAAAGAACCAGCGGCGCTCCCTCGACCTGGACCAACTACAATTTTATTATTTTTAGCCCAATTAACTAAATCAGCTACAATTAAAAAATATGAAGGCCAACCCATTTTATTAATAACCTCTAACTCATAATCAAGCCTTTTTTTTATCTCTTCCCTTTTTACATTATCAACATTAGGGAATCTTTTTTCTAAACCATCTTCACATAATTTATTTAAATAAGAGGCTTCGTCAAATCCCTCTGGAACTGCAAAATAAGGCAAATGAACTTCGCCTAATTCAATTTCCACATTACACATTTCTGCAATTTTTACCGTATTAGTAATAGCTTCGGGCACATCCTTGAAAGCCTCTATTAACTCTTGCGGATCACGACAAGAATAATCTCCATATCCTATCATTTTCATTCGATCAGTATCTTCCTTTTTCTTTTTATTTTGCAAACACAATAAAATATCCTGAGCCTCATCATCAGTCTTATCTAAATAATGAATATCATTAGTTACTATTAAAGGAATATTTAATTCTCTAGAAAATTTTATTAATTGCTTATTAACCTTATCTTGATCATCTAGCTCCGGATGATCCATTAATTCCAAATAAAAATTATCTTGACCAAAAAGATTATTATAATCCAAAATTCTTTCTCGAGCCTTATCTATTTTTCCAGCCCTAATTAAAAATGGTATTTCTCCTCCTAAACAAGCCGTAGAAGCTATTAAGCCTTCGTGAAACTCTTCTAATAACTCCCAATCAATTCGAGGCTTATAATAAAAACCCTCTAGGTGGGCTTTAGAAATTAATTTTATTAAATTTTGATATCCGGTATTATTTTTTGCTAATAATAATAAATGATAGTTTTTAGCATCATCTTTAGTATTTTTATCAAAACGAGAGCCGGGAGCCAGATAAGTTTCTACTCCAATAATTGGTTTAATTCCAGCTTTTTTACATTTCTTATAAAACTCAATAGCTCCATACATAACCCCATGATCAGTGATGGCTAGGGCCGGACAGCCCTGCTCTTTGGCTTTGGCTATAAAATCATCAAGATTAGTAAGGCCATCTAACAAGGAGTAATGAGTGTGGTTGTGGAGATGCACAAAAGACATAAATTATCATTAAAGTTAATATAAACATAATAATATAAATATAATAAAAAAGGAAGAGTTATCTCTTCCTTAAAATGTTATTTTCTTCTTTTAATTATTTTAAATCCTTCTATTATCCATAAAAATAATAAGGATATTAACAAAAATATTGCCACCAAAATAAAAAACGAAAGAAGAAATAGGCACACCAAAAAAGTACTAATTATAAGGCTATAAATAACCCCAATTCCAATAATCATAGGAATGCAAAGAGTAAAAAATGGCTCGAAAACATCTAGAATTAGATCTATTTTTTTAAACGAGTTTTTATTTACAAAAATTGAAAAAATAAAACCAATTAAAATAGATAGAACAATTGATATTATCATTGCCCAAATTATTCCAAACAAATTACTTAACACCACCCCAAATAATAAGGCTAAAAAAATTTCTAACCAAACTATCTTCTTCTTTTTTTCACTATTGGCTATTTCAGCATTCTCGTTTAATTGATTATCTATAATTTTTAAGATAATCAATAAAATAAAGGTAGCCAAAAAATCAAAAAAAATAAAATAATCTGGTAAGATTAATTTTGCTGGAATTTGTAAGGATAGTAGTGTCATGGGCTGACTCAAAAAAATCAGCTCATTGATTACAGGAAAATCTCCCAAAACAATCCATTTTAAAAAATAAACAATCGCTAAAAGGATTGTAAAAACAAAAAACAGGATAAAAAATCCCTTGTTAAAAAATCTTTCTCTTCTCATTTTTTTTCTTTTTTAATTAATACTATTTTTAAGGTACTCAGGTTAGAGTATATCATATTTATTAAAACTTGTCAAGGACGTTTAAAAAATAGAAAACCCGCCTTTTTGACGGGTAATTTTTAATAAACTTTTTGTTTATTAATTGTCTCTCTTTTTTACTTTTTTAAGATTTTGAACAATAACGAAAAACGCTATTACGGCCATAGCTCCCAATATCAATACTGGGAATAAATTAGCAAAAATCTTGCTATAATCGGTCGCACCAGAAACAAAAAAATAGGTGCTCTGATAGGTGATAACAGATAAAACCAAGGACCCGCCCAAAATCTTAAAATTTTTAATTTTCTTCATTAACTAACTTTTTCTATTTATATTAAATAACTATTTTATTATTTTTTTAATTATTTCATCTAAATCTTCATCGCCATAAAAGATAATTTCAATTTTGCCCCCCTTCTCTGATCTTTTTATATCTATCTTTGTATTTAAATAATTCTGAAGATTTTTTTTATTATCCTCATCATTATTGTTTATAGCAATTTTAGCTTTTTTTGTTCCACCTGATTTTTTTATCAAATCATTAGTTTCACGAACAGACAAATTATTATACACTATTTTTCTAAAAATAGTCAATCGTTTAACTTCGCCTTCAATTCCTAATAAATACTTGGCATGAGCCTCGGTAATTTGTTTCTTCGCTAAAGACTGCTTAATTTCTTCTGGCAACGATAAAAACCTCAAAATATTAGCCACACTAGATCTGGATTTGCCCATTCTCTTGGCCAAATCTTCTTGAGTCAAATTAAATTCATTAATTAATTGATTATAAGCAATAGCTGATTCAATCGGGTTTAAATTTTCTCTTTGAAGATTTTCAATTAAAGCAATTTCTAATTTTTTTTGATCATCAAAATCCCTAACAATAACGGGGACCTCTGATAAGTTTAATTCCAAAGAACTACGCAATCTTCTTTCTCCGGCCACCAACTCATATTCACCATTTTTTTTACTAACAATTAATGGTTGTATAATCCCATACTCTTTAATAGAATTGATTAAATCATTTAAAGAAATCGGATCAAAATCTTTTCTAGGCTGATAAGGATTAACTTTAATTTTTTTAGGATCTACTTTAATAATTTTCTCTGAACTATCATCCACCATCAAAGCATCGTGTTTTGTCAAATTAAAATCAGAATAAGTTTGAGTATTTACTTTTTTAGGAATTAAGGAATCCAATCCTCTTCCCAACCCTTTATTAGCCATATATTTTAAATTAAATTAATTATTTCCTTAGCTAATCCTTCATAAGCTTTGGCAGCCACTGACTTAGGATCGTATTGTAAAATAGTAGAGCCATAACTAGGGGCTTCGGCTAGACGAACCGAACGAGGTATAATTGACTTAAAAACCTTATTGGGAAAATATTTATACAACTCATCTTTAACTAAAGAAGATAAGCGATTTCTCTTATCAAACATAGTAATTACTACCCCCAAAATACCTAGGTCTGGCTTTAAATTATTTTGAATTAAAGAAATTGTTTCCAGCAATTGACCCAAGCCCTCTAGAGCATAATACTCGCTCTGAATCGGAATTAAAACCTCATCTGAAGCGGTTAAACTATTGATGGTTAGCAAACCTAAAGAAGGCGGACCATCAATAATTATAAAATCAAATTTATCTCTAATTTCTTGTAAAATATTTTGTAAACGATATTCCCTATTTTCTACTCCAACTAATTCAATAGAAGCACCTGATAAAGCAATAGTAGCTGGCACAACATAATAATTTTCTTGTTTGGTTTTAAAAACAACATCCTTAATTGAACAATTTCCAATCAAAGCATCATAAATCCCATGTTCTAATTTACGATGATCAATACCCAGTCCTGAAGTAGCATTGGCCTGAGGATCAAGATCCATCAATAAAACCTTCTTCTTAAAATAAGCTAAATAAGCACCCAAATTGACTGATGTAGTAGTTTTTCCAACCCCACCCTTTTGATTAACTACGGAAATTATTTTTCCCATATTAATAAATTATTTAAAAATATTATCAAATTAATTATAACTTATAATTTTATTTTGAGCAAATAAAAAAGGAGCTATTTAATAAGCTCCTCTAACAAACTAATTCAAAAGAAATTCTTCTGCCTTTTTTTTGAATACTTCAATCAACTCCTCAGGAAGATTTCTCTTTTCAATATCTTCTGATATTATTTTCAAAAAGAAATCATAATCTGCGCTACCTCTTCCTATTTTTAAAGTCAAATCAGAAATCCTTTGATAAAACAATTTTCTAACAGCAATATCAATCCTATCAACCAGATTCATATTTTTGAATAAGGGTGACAAACTCTTCATGCTCTCAATTTCAACATCAATAGCTTTAAGTAATATTTTCTGCCCCTCACTTCTATTGGAAAATGATTTCCAATATTTATAAAGCTCCTCAAAAGAAAAAACGGAAAATAAAAAATTATTTTTAAAAATTTCCACCAATCTTTCTTCTATTAACCTTTTAGGCTTACACTCATAATAGAATTTTTCCAAAAATGAACATAAAAAAGAAACCGAACTAGTTCGTGGGAGAATTTTTGGCAAATTATCAGCCAAAATTTTATCAACCAAGCTAACTATTGGTTTATTATATTCATTTTTACAACGAAATTCAATCAATTCCCCTGCACTTTTAACCTCTAAAATAGATTTAATTTTTTCAAATAATAAATCTTGTCCTTTTTTAAAATTAGACCATTTTTGGTAAAAAACGATTAAAATTGCCCAATCCTTTTCTTCAGCTTTCTGAAGAATTGATTGTATTTTTTGAAGAACCAAATTTTCATTTTCTGAGTCAGGGGTTATTGCCCTAATAATTTCACTTATCTCAGGAAGAAAAAATTCTAATTTAGTCGGCAAATCTGCTAAAAAAGCTGGCAAAAGTTCTAATATTTTTTTATCGATTTTTTCCCTAAATTGAGTAAAAGGGGCTGATGACTCCCAAACATTCATTAAATCAAATAAATTTTTTATATCTTCGAGATTCTGCTCCTCGTTTTTAAGATTGTTTAAAAAATTTAAAAAGATTTTCTGATCATCAATTTCTGTAATTAAATTCTTTTTTTTCATAACCTTATTTTTTAAATTATTAATGAACTACGATTAGGAATCTTAACAGTAAAGATTATTTTTGTCAACGTTGTTAGCCTACATTCTACTCCCAATCTTAATTAAATAAAATTGGAAAATTTTAGAACCTTGTTAGTTTACCCCACCCCTTAACTCACTATATATAAATAAAGACTGCACCTTTTTCGATGTATTCTTTTATACTTTTATTTAATTTAAAAACTTATTTATTCATTTTTCAAGCAACGAACCGAATAACCAATATCCTGATTATAAGAACTGCGAGTGACTTCATTAAGGCTAGATGCCAAGAGACGGCTCCAAGAAATACCAGGAAGACCCTCAGATGATGACCAAAAACGAGCGATGCCTCCGAGAAAAACGAAATTACCAAGGCCACTGCGGGCACCGGCTGGCAAAGCTGTAAAACCTGAAGTATTAATACCATCCCAGGAGATTGGATTAGTTGGAGAGGCTTTTAAATATGTTCCAGCCGGAGAACATCCAGTATCAGGGTTGCAGGATGGATGAGATATAACAGCTCTAGTTAAAGTAGTCCATTCAGCATCAGTTGGTACGTGCCAGCCTGTTGGACAAATACTTATTTGGTCAACTGCATACCAATTATATAATACTCCATAGGTGGAATAATTAGGTTCAGCTTTGGCAGTAGCTACATCACTTCCGTCATAACCATAAACACCATAACCAGGTAACTCACTAGATCCTTGGGTGGCAAATTCAATATTATTATTAACTTCTGGTAAATAAGCTAGGTTTTCTTGAAACCAACATTGATCACCGATAGCTACGGTATTATAGACATTACTATCTCTCTCATCAGTGATAGGATCACCACAGGCCCAGGCTGGAGTTGAAGGAGTGTTTGGAGTAAGAGAGATTCCTGATGATGGAGGTGGAATATGTGGCAAATAAATATTTTTTACTCCA
>CAZSNN010000006.1:0-17092 GCA_964608425.1 uncultured Gammaproteobacteria bacterium
ATAAAAGGCCTTAATTAAAGACCTTTTATCCAAAACTTTTATTAAAATAATTTGAGCTTAATCTTGCCTAGAAAAATCTAGGCAAATTTAAAATCATATTATCTAGTAACTTCGATTGTTTTTCCTTGTTCAGCGATAGGGGCCATAACCTTTACTCTATTAGCTGTAGTTGAGGTAGAAATTGTATATTCGGTAGATGATGAAACAGATTTTGGATCAAAAGGAATTGATACTAAATATTCTGGAACCAAATCATCTAAGGAAACGCCACAATTAGCGCCAACTGCCTCTCCGTAACGACAAATTTCCTTTTCAGTGCCATCAATATTTCCTCCACCTGGCAAAGAGCCCTCATTATCAATAGCATATTGATAAACGCCGTTTAAAATTGTGTTAACATCAACCCATCTTTGAGAGTTGCGAGTGTCAGCTAATTGCTTGGTTGGATTAATAGCTAAAATAACGATACTAGCTAAAATAACTAAGGCAGCTACAGCCAACAAGATTTCAAGTAAAGTGAAACCATTTTTGTTTTTATTCATAAAAATTTGCAATACTCTTATAAAATGATGGGCCATTATTATAAAAATATTTAATTATAATATTCTTTAGAGATTCGACCAGCTTCTTGTAATACTCCATCAACTCTAAAACGAATAATGGTCTCTTTGTTTTGAGGTTCAAAATGAATATCGGAAGAATTATAAGATAAAGCATCTTTAAAAATTTCTCCCACAATTTCTTGAGCCACTCTTTTTCCAGTAGTAATAATATCACTAAATCTAGTTTTTAAAGGTTTTTTATAAAAATAATCAAAAACAAAATCTATATCCTCTGTTAAAGAATAAGACAAAACAATATTTTCAATCGGAAAAATATCGTGCATTTTAGAAAATAATTCTTTAGCTTTTTTAATATCGTCTGAAGAAAAATACATTTTATCCCCCTCTTCTTTTATCAAAACAACTCGGTATTCCTTGGCAATATCTTCTGGCACTTTTAAAACCTGTTCATAAACAGGAATATTAATTCTTAAATCAAAATAAGGCACGCCCTCGGATTCAGAAATGGCTGATCCTAATAGTTCTTTAGTCAATAATCCATTCTCCAAAAGATAATCAACCAAACTAACATCAGAATTTATAATGTTTTTATCAGCCTTATCTAAATCAGCCTTGGTTATATAATTTCCGGAAATTAAAATATTTTTTATTTTTTGATTATCAAAATTCATATAAATTTAAATTTATTTTAAAAAGTCTTTAATGTAGTTAATGATATCAACAATTCCAACATCCGATTTTACAAAATATTTTTTAACATCATATTTTTCTACTTTTTTTAAATCTTCTTCTTGTCCCAAATTTGAAGTAACAATAACTGGGATTTTATTTTTTTCAATAGATAATTTTTCTAAAACATCGAAACCGCTAATATTTGGCATTACTAAATCTAAAAGCATTAAATCAAATTTTTCTTTTTTTAAATAATCCAGGGCCTCTTGTCCATCAACGGCTATTCTAGGTCTAAACCCTGAATTTAATAATTTTAATTCCAAGGCCCTAGCTAAAGGTTTTTCATCTTCTACTATTAAAATCCTTTTTGGTTGTGAAACCATATTTTTATAATTATTTATTTACTTTTTTATCATTATTTTCCATATTAAATATATCATAAAAATATAAATTCAACAAATATTTTCTTGATTTTAATAGTTGAAAAAATATAACCAAAATGATACTATTAATATTATGAAAGAAAGAATTATTATAATTGATGGCAATGCCTTAATTCATAGAAGTTTTCACGCCCTACCAACGACTCTACAAACCAAGGACGGAAAAATTACCAATGCCGCTTACGGCTTTGCCTCTTTTTTAATTAAAGCTTTATCGGAGTTAAAACCCACTCATGCTGTTTTAACCTTAGATAAAAAGGCCCCCACTTTTAGACACCGAGCCTATGAACAATACAAGGCCACTAGAATAAAAGCCCCTCAAGAATTATATGATCAAATTCCTATGGTTAAAGAGATTGCCCGGGCTTTTTCTTTACCAATTTTTGAATTAGATGGTTTTGAGGCCGATGATTTAATTGGCACCATTGCCAAAGATATAAATAAAAAAAATCCTAAAATTGAAGTTATAATAATTACTGGAGACACCGACACCCTACAATTAGTCAATAAAAAAACTAAAGTATATAGCATGAGCCGAGGCTTAACTGATTCGGTTCTATATGATGAAGAAAAAATAATAGAACGTTATGGAATAAAAGCTGAGCAATTAATCGACTTTAAAGCCCTTAAAGGTGATTCTAGTGATAATATTCCCGGAGTAACCGGAATAGGAGAAAAAACCGCCGTTGAATTATTACAAAATTTTTCTACCTTAGATAATATTTATAAAAATATAAACAACCCCAAAATTAAAGAAAGAACTAAGGAATTATTATTAAAAAATAAAGATATGGCTTATTTAAGCCAAGACCTGGTTACTATTAATCTCTCAGCTCCAATTATTTTTAAACTAGAAGACACTCAAATAAAACAATTTGATAAAAATTTAATCAATGACACTTTTAGTCGCCTAGAATTTAAGTCTCTCTTAACTAGGGTTTTAAATTTAAACTTTGTAAAAAATGACCCCGACAACAATATTGATAAATTTTCCAGAAATAAAACTAGTTTTAATTATCAATTAATAAACGAAGAAAAAAAATTTCAAAACTTCTTAAAAAAAATAAAAGAACAAAAAATTATTGCCATCGATACCGAAACAAACTCTCTTGATTCCCTAAGCGCTAAACTCCTCGGAATAAGTTTTTGTTTTAAAGCTAATGAGGCCTATTTTATAAATCTGAAGAATCAATCTAATCAAGCTGATCTTTTTGACTCTCAAAAAAATAACCATAATTGGCTAGAAGAAATTAAAAAAATAATGGAAGATGAATCTATAGAAAAAATTGGACATAATATAAAATATGATTTGCAGGTTTTAGAAAACTATAACATTAATATTAAGGGAAAAATATTTGATACCATGATTGCTTCTTATCTTTTAAATCCAGAAAATAGACAGCATAATCTTGATTCCCTTTCTTTTGCTGAATTAAATTGGGAAAAAATAAGTTCAACCGAATTATTAGGAGACAAAAAAAATAAATTTGAAGATGTTGACCCAGAAAAATTATCTTTATACTCCTGTGAGGATGTTGACTGTACTTTCAAACTTAAAGAAATCTTAGAAAAAAAATTAAAAAAAGAAAAACTATTAGAGCTTTTTAATACCATGGAAATACCTTTAATAAAGGTTCTATCGGAAATGGAAAGAAATGGAATCATGTTAGATATAGGTTTTCTAAAAAAGTTAGGAGACAAAATAACCAAAGAAATTAATAATTTAACAAAAAAAATTCACGACCTAGCTAATACAAAATTTAATATCAACTCCACTAAACAATTAAAAGAAGTTTTGTATGAAAAATTAAATATTAGTCCAACTGGAATTAAAAAGACTAAAACCGGATTCTCTACAGCTGGTGATGAATTAGAAAAGATAAAACATCTTCATCCTATAATTGAATTAATACAAGAATATCGGGAATTAAAAAAACTTAGCTCAACCTACGTTGAATCTCTGCCTCAATTAATAAGCCCACTTGATAAAAGAATTCATACTAGTTTCAATCAAACCATAACAGTCACTGGAAGACTATCGTCCTCTGATCCAAATTTACAAAATATTCCAACCAGAACAGAGCTAGGAAATAAAATTAGACAAGCTTTTACGGCCTCACCGGAAAAAAACCTCTTAAGCTTAGATTATTCTCAAATTGAATTACGAATTATGGCCCACCTATCAGAAGACAAAAATTTGATTTCCGCTTTTCAAAACAAATTAGATATTCACAAATCGACTGCTGCCAATATTAATAAAATAAAATTAGAAGAAGTTTCCTATCAGCTTCGTCAACAAGCTAAAGCAATAAATTTTGGAATTTTGTATGGACAAGGCCCTCACGGATTAAGCCAAAATGCCGGGATTCCATATCAACAAGCCCGAGAATTTATCAATCAATATTTTTTATCATATCCACAAGTTAAAGAATTTATTAATAAAACAATTTCCATGGCTTCAAAACAAGGATATACCTCAACCATGTTTGGTAGGATTCGCCCAATACCAGAAATAAACTCCAGTGAAATAATGAAAAAAAAGGCAGCCGAAAGGATGGCTATCAATAGCCCCATTCAAGGCAGCGCGGCCGATATAATAAAAATGGCTATGATAAAAATATCTTCCGAAATAAAAAATCAAACAGACATAAAAATGCTTTTACAAGTTCATGACGAATTAATTTTTGAAGTCGATAATGATAAAATTAATTATTATTACCAAAAAATAAAAGAAATAATGGAAAACGTAGTAGAACTAAAAGTTCCCTTATTAATAGAAGCTCGATCTGGTAAAAATTGGGGCGAAATGGAAAATATCAAAAATTAATAATTTAAAAATATGTTAAAAAAAATTAAATCAGAAAAAATTGCCTTATTGGGCCTGGGACTTGAAAACCAGGCTTTATTATCTTTTTTAAATAAAAAATATAAAAACCTGGATATAACAATTTGTGACGCTCGATCAGAAAAAGATATCAAAAAAAATTTACCTTTTTTGAAAAAAATATCTAAATTAAAATGGCAAACTGAAAATAAATTTAACGTTGAATTAGAAAAATTTACCTTATTATTTCGCTCACCTGGATGGCCAATAAATTGCCCCGGAATACAGAAAGCCCTAGAAAATGGAGTGAGAATATCTAGCCCGATGAATATTTTTTTTGAAGCCTGTCCTAGCAAAAATATCATTGGAGTCAGCGGAACCAAAGGAAAAGGAACTACAGCCTCCCTAATCTATAAAATAATTTTAGACTCTGGAAAAAAATGTTTTCTAGGGGGAAATATTGGAGTAGCCCCCTTATCATTTATCCACCAAATTAAAAAAAATGATTGGATAGTCCTAGAATTGTCTAGTTTTCAATTAGAAGATCTAAAATATAGCCCTAGAATAGCCGTTCTAACAAATATTTTTAAAGAGCATCTTTCCCCGGCTGACCCCAATAATCCCAATTTTCACAAAAATATGTATTCCTATTTAACTGCTAAATTAAATTTAGTTTTACATCAAAACAAAAAAGATTATTTTGTAGTTAATCAAAAACTAAAACAAAAAATAAAACCATATCAAATAGAAAGTAAAATGATATATTTTTCATCCTCTAAAATAAAAAGTAATTTGGTCGGAAATTTTAACCAAGAAAATGTTGGAGCGGCTGAAGAGGTTGCCAAAGTATTAAAAATAAAAAAAGAAAAATATATAAAGACTATAAACAATTTTTCTAATCTTAGTCATCGTTTAGAATTTGTTAAAGAAATAAACGGAATAAAATATTATGACAATAGTTTTTCAACTACGCCCGAAAGCACTGAACTCGACTTGAAATCATTTCAAAAAAATATCATTTTGCTAGCTGGTGGAGCTGATAAAGGAGCTAATTTTAAAAACCTAGCCAAAGAAATAAAAAAAAGAGTAAAAATTATAACTCTTTTTAAGGGGCTAGGCAGTCAAAGAATAAAAAAAGAATTGCTAAAAATAAAATATCCTCAAGAAAAAATATTTGAAACCCCGACCATGTCAGAGGCCATCAAGACAATTAATAAATATAAAAAAAGCGGAGACACAGTTTTGCTTTCGACTGCCTGTGCTAGTTTTGGATCATTTAAAAATTATAAAGAAAGAGGAGATTTATTCCAGAAAGAAGTTAAGAAAATAAAATTATGATTATATTTTTTTATGGAGAAAATGATTTTAAAATAAATCAAAAAACTCAAGAACTTCAAGATAAATTTATTAGAGAAGTGGATACTAGCGGAAACAATATTTTTAAACTTGAGGGCGATAAAATAAAATTAGAAGAAATTTCTGGTCAAATCGGTAGTGGCTCTCTTTTTTGCAATAAAAAAATGATTATTATCTCCGATCTAATAAAAAATAAACAAAAAAATATTTTAAATAATATTACTGATTATATAAAAAAGAATAGAATAGAAGAATCTAACGATATTTTTATATTTATTGAAAAAAATATAAAAAACAAAGGAGTTAAGGGTCTTGTAAAAATGGTCGGAGAAAGAGAAAATCCTCTGAACAAAGAGGAAAAAGATTTTTATAGCATCTTAGCAAAACAAAAGTTTTCACAAGAATTTAAAATTTTTAATCAAATTGAATTGGTAAATTTCATTAAAAAAGAATTTAGTAATTATAATTTACAAATTGATAACAGAGAGGCTCAATTACTTTTAGCTCTATCGGGAGACAATACTTGGAATATTTATACCGAAATAAAAAAAATAGCTCATTTTAAATTATCGCAAAAACCAGACAACAAAATCAATTCACAGGATATCGAAAAAATAGGCTCAGGTATTTTTACAGAAAATATTTTTAATTTTACTGATGCTATTTCTGCTAAAAATATCAAATTAGCCCTTAAGATATTAGAGGAACAATATTCGGTCGGGTCAGAACCTGATTATATTGTCTCTATGCTACTTAGGCAATTTAAAATTTTATTACAAATTAGAGAATTATTAGATTTAAATTTTAATTCTCAAAGAATATTGGCCAATTTAAAATTACATCCCTTCATAATAAACAAAGGAATCAATCAAGCCAAAAATTTTGAAGGAAAAAAAATAAAAAAAATTATTAACGAATTAACAAAAATTGAAAAAATAAATAGACAAGGCCAAACCAATATTAAGGCCAACATCAATTTATTAATAAGCAAACTTTAAACTCTAAAAATTATAGCTCTTTACAAAATATAAATAATATTGTATAATCATCAACTAGAACTTTAAAAACTAAAAAATGGAAAAAAAAATGAAAAAAGCCTTAATATGCATCGGTTTTTTACTGCCGACATTATTATTATTTGGTCAAAAAATGCAACCAACTAGGCAATTTTTGGAACAAATAGCTTATTGGGAAATATTAAAAGTAAATGCTCCCACTAAGATATTTGAATGGGAGGTATATGAAAACTCCAAAGAAAATATCTATTTAAAAGTAGAGACAAAAACTTTTCTCCTTTTCCCGGTCGAAAAAGAAATAAGAAAAATAAAAGAGATGGAAGAAATCTTAAAACAAAAACAAAAAACAGAGACTTTCCTTCTAGGAAATTCTAATCTCTTAGATTTTTTACTAGAAAATCCTCACAAAATTCCTTCAGAATGGAAAGAGGAAAAAATTTTTTTTCGGGGAACCCTATTTGAAGATAAAGAAGGGTATCTCATAATAAGATATCTATTCTTTAATAAGGATAAAAAAGAGTGGGGATGGGATTGGAGTTATTACGAGGAAGATGATTATCTTCTTGGCAAGATACTCCTAATTAAATAGCCTTAAATAATAAGGCAAAAGGGTCACAAAAAATGACCTTTTTTTATTTTATAAAGACCACTTAAAAAACCCTTGCCTTTTTTAAAAATATTTGATATATTTACTTTAAATAGAACATTGCTCTATTTTATTGTTTTTTTTGTATATAAATGGGCAATTAGCTCAGTTGGTTAGAGCGCAACACTGATAATGTTGAGGTCGGAGGTTCGAATCCTCCATTGCCCACCTTGACGCGGGATAGAGCAGTTGGCAGCTCGCCAGGCCCATAACCTGGAGGCCGTGGGTTCGAGTCCCACTCCCGCAACATTTTTGCGCCTCGGTAGCTCAGTGGTAGAGCAAAGGACTGAAAATCCTTGTGTCGTCAGTTCAATTCTGACCCGGGGCACAAAATTTTGCGGGGTGTGGCCCAGTTGGCTAAGGCGTCTGGTTTGGGACCAGAAGATCGTGGGTTCGAGTCCCGCCACCCCGACCAATAATATAACTTAAAGTATTATTATAATTTTAAATAATTAACAAAAAATATGCCAAATAAGAAATCAGCTAAGAAAGAATTAAGAAAGGCCGTTAAAAGACAAAAAGATAATAATTTAGTAAAATCAAAAGCTAAAGACCTTATCAAAAAAACAAAAAAATTAATTGAGGCTAAAGACAAAACAGCCAAAAATGATTTTAATAATGTTATTCAGGCTATTGATAAAATGGCCAAAAAAGGAATAATCAAGAAAAATGCTGCCTCTCGAAAAAAATCTAGATTACAAAAAAAAATAAATAATATCTAAAATAAATCAGACCTAATCTTGGATTCTAGTTTTTAAAAAACTTTTTCTCAGATTTAGGAAAAAAACAATGTTAGAAAAAAAAATCAAAGAGAAAATAATTAAGAAGTTTCAAACTCATCCTAATGATACTGGATCTTCACAAGTTCAAATCGCTATTTTAACTGCTGAAATAGAAGAGTTGACCGAACATTTAAAAAAACATAAACATGATTTCTCTTCTCGACGTGGATTACTTAGAAAAGTATCTGAAAGACGACGTCTATTAAAATACTTACAAAAAGAAGACGAACAAGCTTTTATTGAATTAGCTAAAAAATTAAAACTTAAAATAGCCAACAAAATGGTTCAGGATGAAGAAGAAAGAAAATTAAAAGAACAAGAGTTGGAAAAAATGATTCAAGACGAGGAAGAAGACATCGAATAAAACTATGATCAAACATAAAGAACAACGGGTGGGAATTTTGGTAGATGTGTCCAATATGTATCACTCTGCCAAGAATCTATTTGGTAAAAAAGTAAACTTCCAAGAAATATTAAAGCAAGCAGTCGCTGGCCGAAAACTTATTCGGGCGACTGCTTATGCTATTAGGACAGAAACGGAAGAAGAGACTCCCTTTTTTGAAGCTCTAAGTCAACAAGGGTTTGAAGTTAAAATGAAAGACTTACAAATCTTTGCCGGAGGAGCTAAAAAAGCCGACTGGGATGTAGGACTAGCTATTGATGCTATTAAATTAGCTGATAAGCTGGATGTTATTATTATAGTATCTGGCGATGGTGATTTTTTGCCATTAGTCTCATATTTACAAAACAACAAGGGATGTTTAGTAGAAATAATGTCCTTTGGTAAAACAACCTCTTCCAGATTAGCGGATGAAGCTGATGATTTTATAGACCTTGGAAAGAATAAAAACTTTTTAATTAACAATTATAAAAGAAAAAAAGTATAGTTTTCTATACTTTTATAATTAATTAATTTTGATCATCAAATATCGAGAACTGTATTGATATACAGGGCTTTAATTTGATGATCAAAAAACAATCTTATGAACGAAGAAAAAATCGTTTCCGGAAATTGGTTAGGCAAAACCCTAACCCTTAAAACCGGAAAACTAGCCAAACAAGCTGACGCTTGTGTCTTGGCTCAATATGGAGACACCGTGGTGATGGCCACTGTGGTCCAATCAAAAAATGAAAGAGAAGGAATTGACTTCTTCCCTTTAATGGTAGAATTTGAAGAGAAATTATACGCCGCTGGGATAATTAAAGGATCTCGTTGGGTTAAAAGAGAAGGTCGCCCTAGCGATCAATCTGTTTTAACTGGTAGAATGATTGATAGATCTATCCGCCCCCTATTTAATGAAGACGACAGAAAAGACATTCAATTGATCGTAACCGTTTTATCAGTTGACGGAGAAAATGATTATGACGTTGTTTCATTAATTGCCGCTTCAGCCGTCTTAAGTATTTCTGGAATTGACTGGAAGGGCCCAATTGGTGGAGTTAGAGTTGGTTTAATAGAAAACCAATTCGTTTTTAATCCAACCTACGAGCAACAAGCCCAAAGTTCTTTAGACTTAATTGTGGCCGGAACAGAGCAAAAGGCTATTATGATTGAGGCTGGAGCTCAGGAAATCAAAGAAGATATAATTTTGGATGCTATTAATCAAGGACAAGGAAAAATGCAAGAGGCTATTAATATTATCAAAGAATTAAAAACCCAAGTTAATGTGGCCGAAAAAATTGCCAAGAAAAAATTGGTTAGCCAAGATGAAATAAAAGTTAAAGAAGAAAGAGAAAAATTATTACAAATTGGTAAAGATTGGTTAGAGCAAAATATTAAAGAAAATTTATTTAACCAAACACATTATACCAAAAATGAAAGAAAATTAGCCGTTAAAATAATTAAGGAAAAGTTAGACGAATATCTATTTTCCCAAGGATTGGAAAAGAGCTCTCGAGATTATGTTATAAAATCATTAGTTGAAAAGATGGTTGAAGCTGAAGTAACTCGAGCTATTTTAGATGAGAAAAAAAGAGTTGATGGCCGAGCTTTAAACGAAATCAGAACTCTTTCAGCTGACACTGGAATATTACCAAGAAATCATGGAATTGGATTATTTTCTCGTGGAGAAACTCAGGTTCTTTCCATTGTTACCTTAGGTGCTCCTGGAATGGAGCAATCCTTAGAAGGAATTGAAGGACAAAGCAAAAAAAGATATATGCATCATTATAATTTTCCTCCATATAGCGTAGGAGAAGTTAGTCCTCTTAGAGGAACTGGTCGTCGCGAAATTGGTCATGGAGCCTTAGCTGAAAAAGCTATTATCCCAGTTTTACCAAAAAAAGAAGACTTTCCTTATACCGTTAGAGTAGTAAGCGAAACCTTAGGATCAAATGGATCATCTTCTATGGGAGCTACTTGTGGATCGTCTCTAGCCTTAATGGATGCTGGTGTGCCAATTAAAAGCCATGTGGTTGGAATTGCTATGGGATTAGCCTCTAACGACGATATGAGTCGCTGGGAGGTTCTAACTGACATACAAGACTTAGAAGATGGAAAAGGTGGAATGGACTTTAAAATAACTGGAACCAAGGAAGGTTTAACTGCTATTCAATTAGACACTAAGACTGATGGATTAACCAAGGAAATAATTACCAAAACCTTATCCCAGGGACGTGAAGCCTTAAATCAAGTTTTAGAAATTTTAAATAATGAAATTCCAGCAGCTCGAACTGACCTATCACCTTATGCCCCAAGAATAATTAGTTTTCATGTTGACCCAGAAAAAATTGGAGCCATTATTGGTCCCGGCGGAAAAATTATTAATAAAATAATTGAAGAAACCGAAGTATCCATTGATATTGACGATGATGGCTTAGTAATGATTTGTTCTACTAATTCAGAAAAAGGCAAAATAGCCGAGAAAATGGTTAAAGATATTGTTAGAGAATTTGAGGTTGGCGAGGTCTTTGCTGGAAAAGTTGTTAGAATGATGGACTTCGGAGCTTTTGTTCAATTAGCCGGAAATCAAGATGGTATGGTTCATGTTAGCGAATTAGCTCCCTATAGAGTTGAAAAACCAACTGATTTAATTAATGTTGGGGATATAGTTCAAGTTAAAATAAAAGAAATTGATTCTCAGGGAAGAATAAACTTAACCATGAAAAATTTGCCAGAAAACGAACATCTTTGGAAAGATCGCCAAGGAGAATCTAAAAGAGACAATTTTGGTGGTGGCGGATATAACAGAAGTAACGACGACAAGAACAATTCTTTTAGAAAACCAAATTTTAACAAAAAATACTAATTTATTAAATTATTGACTTTTTAATAATATTAATATAATATTTAAGGGAAATTAATAATATAAACGATAAAGAAACAAAATTATGCTTACAATTAAACTAGCCAAGGTTGGTAAAACAAACAAAAAAGTATTTCGAATAGTTATTTCGGAAAAAGCTCGAGATCCGTACGGAAAAGCTTTAGAAATATTAGGTTCTTATAACCCCTACAGCAAGGAATTAAAAGTTAAAGCTGACAGGGTTAAATATTGGGTTAGCAAGGGATCAACTATGACCGCTTCTATCAATAATCTTTTTGTAGAAAATAAAATTATAGATGGTAAAAAATCTAAAAATTCTAAACCAGGCACTCCCAATAAAAGAAAAACTGAAAAAGTTGAAAAAATAAAACAGAAAGAAGAAGAAGCCAAAAAAGCTGCCGAAGAAGCTAAGAAGGTAGCAGAAACTCCTGTTGAAGCTCCTGTTGAAGCTCCTGTTGAAGCTCCTGTTGAAGCTCCGGTTGAAGCTCCGGTTGCCGAAGAAGCTCCGGCTGAATAACAAAATTTATCTTTCTTGACTTTTAAGGACAGGAAAGTTAAAATATAGACAGGGTTGAGAAATCAACCGCACCAATTTGGTGATAATAATTAAAAAGTTCTTACAAATTTGTTTAAAATTAAAGAAATTAAGGACAATTTGCAAGAATTCAGTCTATGACTATGTCAGAAAATCTAGACAAGCAATTTTTAGAAACTGTTGTAAAATCTATTGTAAGCGTCCCAGATGCTGTTACAGTAGAAAGAACAGTTGACGAACGTGGAGTTCTTTTGACTTTAAAAATCGATCCAAGTGATATGGGATTCGTAATTGGTCGTCGCGGACAAACAGCTCAAGCTATTAGAACCTTATTAAAAGTAGTTGGAGCTAGAAACAATTCTCGCGTAAACTTAAAAATTTACGATCCAAATAATGGAAATCGTCCAATGAGAAGAGATGATTCTATAAACAACTCTGTAGATAATTCTCTTGACACTTCAGCTATCGATGATTTAAAAATTTAATCTTTAAAAATTTCGATACACTAATAAAAAACCACAACCGTGGTTTTTTATTTTTATAAACAATCTTAAACATATGAAATTTAATATCATTACTATCTTCCCTACCATTTTTAGTTCCTATCTAAAAGAAGGAATTATAAAAAGAGCTATCGATAAAAAGGCTATTAAAATAAAGTCTCATAATCTTAGAGATTTTACGACTGACAAGCATAAAACCGTCGATGACACTGTTTATGGAGGAGGAGCCGGAATGCTTTTAAAAATAGAGCCTCTTTATAAAGCTATTAAAAAAATAGCTGGAAGAAAAAAAACTGCTGGTAAAAAGATTATACTATTGTCAGCTCAAGGAAAAACCTGGAATCAATCTTTGGCTAAAAAATATTCTAAATTAAAAGAAATAACTTTTATCTGTGGTCGATACGAAGGAGTTGATGAACGAATTAAGGGCTTCATTGATGAAGAAGTCTCTATTGGAGACTATGTTTTAACTGGAGGAGAGCTAGGGGCCCTAGTCATAATAGACTCCGTTTCTAGATTATTGCCCAAAGTATTAGGAAACTCTGATAGCCTAAAAGACGAGTCCCATAACCAAGATGGACTATTAGAATATCCTCAATACACCAAGCCAGCTGTTTTTAAGGCTGGAAACAAGAAATTAGCCGTTCCCGAGGTATTAATGTCTGGAAATCACAAACTAATAGAAGATTGGAAAAATAAGCATATTCAAAGGTCTTGACATATTTTGATATCTATGATATAATACTCAGTTAGAAGTTCGTTAACAAATTACGGTTAAAAAGTTTTAGTTGCTATTAAGGTCTGATAATTATGAGATTTTAATAGCGACTAAAATTTAATATTAACTAAAAACCGTAAATAAAATGAAAAGAAACATTTTCGCCGTGCTAATTGCAATGGCAGCAATGGTAATTTTCGCTGGATGCGAAAAAGAAATTAACTTTAACCCCGGACAAGATAACGATGGGGATATTATCAACCGTGTAGAGCTAAATTATTCGGTTCATGGACCTGAAAAGTCAGCTGTAGAAAAAAACGCCATCGTTAGCGGGGCAGAAATCTCCGGATCAGTAAATTATTATTTTTCTTTCTGGTTAACACCAGCAACCGGTGACCCAATTGCATTGGGAATCTTCGAAATCAGAAATGAAGATGATGTGATCGTTTACATATCGGCTACCGCCGAAAATGGCATTGATCACAAATTCTCTGAGCCAGGCATGTATACGCTACTTGTTAATGGAAATCTGGGAGGAACATCTTTTAATTTCAATAACATTGAAATTAATGTATTAGAGTCTGGAGTTATTCCTGATGATCCTGACGAAATTCCGGCCACCTCACCTGTTCGTCTCCACAATTTTCACATCGACGGTAATACCGCCTATGTAAATGTGGTGATAAGCAAGTCTGAGTATCAGGCCCAATCAAGCGCTAGCTGGTTTCACGTTAAAAGGGTGAATGGAACTGATTGGTCAACTAATAACGCTGTTATTAGTGAAGAGGATAGTGTTCGATTTACACTTTCATTCCCGGCTACAAATCAAACCTATGTAGAATTTAATGCAGCCTTTCATGATGGAAGCACTGGCGGAATGTGGTTAACGCCTTCAGCTGGACAAACTCCATCAATATTGTACTCAGGTGCTACTAACACACCTTACAATAATTCAGGATCTTTCTTCGGAATGAGACTGAATATAAATGGATCGGCCGCAGAACTTAGAACATATGCTGGCATTTTGTTGTTATCCACCGAAGATGAAATTGAAATTGCCATTCCTGGCAATAACGGAGATGGCCCATCAAACGATTACACAGTAAGATGGTCAGGTTATACTCATTTTTTCAAAACTGAGGTAACTAACCCAACCTTCCGTTACAAAATTGGCTCAACTGGAACATATGAATTTTTGACAGCAACTGTCTGTCCAACAAATTCAGAATATTTCCAAGTTGAGATTCCAGCAGGAACTACAGGAGAAATGCGTTTTCAATTTGGAACCGGAACTGGTTCAAGCTTTGTTCCCTCTCTTATAGAGATGAGCCATAGCATGTACTACGAAGGAACTACCTTGGAGCTGGTAAAAAATATCTAACCACTCCAAAAAAAATTATATTCAAAAACCTTTCACAAGAAAGGTTTTTTTATTTTTCAAATTCAGTTTTATAAACAATTCTAGATAATCTTAAAATTATTATCATAATTTTTTTTAATATGGCCCTCGATCATAAACCCAGAAGCCTTCTTATGCCCTCCACCTCCAAAAATACTAGCTAACTTAGTACAATCAATATCTTTTTCAGAAAAACCCACCCTTAAACTACCTTTAATTTTACCAGGTTCATCTTCTCTTATTAATAAAACCATATCAGCCTCCGATAGATTACTTATAAAACCAACAATATCTCCAAAAATCTCGCTACCCCACTCACCAAAATCAGTTTTAAAATTTTCTAAGTCTTTCCACGGCAAAACCGAGAAGGCTAGATTATATTTTTTATTAATCTTTAAGTTTGCCAAAGCCAACCCCCATAATTTCATTTCTATAAAGCTTTTATTGCGCCAAGTATTATCTAATAATTTAGGAAATTGAGCACCTAAACTCATTAATTCCGAAGAAATATCTAAAGTGTCACTGCTAACTGATGGATATAAAAGATTTCCTGTATCTGCTAAAATTCCAGCTAATAAACAATTAGCCATCGAGCGATTTATTTTAATATTATTAATTTTAATAAAATTATAAAGAACTTCAGTAGTAGAAGATAAAGGAATTCTAATTTCAATATCAGCATAATTATCTACTGGAACATGATGATCAAATTCAATAATAGCAGTATCCAACATCAAGTCTCTGACATTAATAATATTTTCTTTCAAAGAAGTACGGCTCATCGAACCACAATCAACAATTATAGCTAAATCAAAAAATTTAAAAAAATCATCGCCAACTTCTTTTCCAGAATTAAAGCGATGACTAATTATTTTTAATAAATTTTGCTTATCTCCAATAATTTCCTCCTCATTAGGCAAAAAGGAATACTCATCTTCCTTTTTTCCATCAGCAAAAGCAATATAATCTTTATTAAGATCTTTTAGTACTTCTATTAAAACACTCAAAGAAGATAGGGCATCAACGTCGGGATTCAAATGAGAAATTAATAAAACATTTTTAGATTGCAATATTTTCTCCCAAGCTAATTCTATTTTTTTTACATTTTTATCTAAAAACATATCTTTTATTCCTGTTCTTTTTTGATCTCCTCTAAAGTTTCCTCAATTTTAATAGCTCTTTTTAAATCTTCATCAATTTCCCAATTTAAATAAGGCCCTTTTATTAATTTAAGTTTATTTTTTAAAACTTTTGATAATAAGCTTGATTTTTTTCTCAAATTTTTTAAAGCTGTGCCAGAAAAATTTTCTGGTAAAATAGAGACAAAAATATTAGCTACTGAAAAATCAGGGGAGCATTCTACTCTAGTAATAGTTATTAAAAAATTGGGGGACTCTACCTCCCCAATTATTGCCTCGGCTAAATAATGCTTAACTGTTTCGTTTGTTTGTAAATTAGACATAATATTAAAATTCACTTTCTGCCTCCTCTTCTTTATAAAAAGACAAGATATCTCCAACCTCTATTACTGGACGACCCTCATATCTAATTCCACATTCTTGACCAGCTTCTACTAAATTAACATCTTGCTTACCTGCTTGTAATTTATCTATTTTGCCTTTATCAATAAAATTTTCTCCTCGCCAAATCTCCAATGAAGAATTGGCTTCAATCTGGCCATCAATAACCTTTCCCCCAACAATTTGAGAGCTATTTTCGGTTCTAAAAATAGCCAAAACCTTTAATTTTCCAAGATCTTTTCTTATTATTTCCGGTTTATAAATATTTTTCATCTCAGCCTTTACATATTTAATCAAGTCATAAATAATACTAAAAATGTTTATTTTAGTACCCTTTTCTCTAATCAAATCTTCTACTTGAGGTTGTAATTTTACATTAAAACCAACGATCTGAGCATTAGAATCTTCAGCTCGTTTAATATCGCCCTCTCCAATATTTCCCAACCCTTTTTGAATTATTTTTACTTTTATTTTTTTGGTATTAATTTTCATCAAAGATTCCTCAATAGCTTCGGCCGAACCTAAGAAATCAGCTTTAATAATTAAATTTATTTTTAGAGAATCATCTTCGATTTCCCCGCCAGACGACATCTGATCGGAATGAACCTTGGAGGCAATTTTCTTAATTTTAATTTTTTCTCCTTCACCAACTTCCAAAATATCTCCTACTTCTGGTAATATTTTCAATCCTAAAACTCTAGCTGGATCAGACGGCAAAGCAACTTCAATATTTTCTCCTTTATAATTTTGTAAAGCTTTAACTTTTCCATAAACAACTCCATTAAAACATAATTGATCGCCAATCTTTAAAGATCCATTTTGCACCAAAATAGTAGCTACTGGACCAGC
>CAZSNN010000006.1:17192-25338 GCA_964608425.1 uncultured Gammaproteobacteria bacterium
CCAATTTCAACTTTTTTAATTTCTTTTTCTATTAAATTATCTTGTTCCTTCTTTAAAGCCTCTTCAGCCAATCTTTGTCTTTCAATTTGAGCCATAAAAATAGGCCAATTCTTGATAATTTTCTTAGCTATCATTTTATCAACCTTAATAGCCTTATTACCAATATTGAAACCCATTTGTGGCAAAAGTTGACGCAACTCAAAGGGAGAAACCCTTAAAATTCTAGCTAATTCGGTAATATTCATTTATTTTTTATTAATTTATTATCAATTTATATTCATTTCATATTATCTCATTTTTCACTTTTAGTCAATAAAAACAAGATATTTTAACGTGATAAAGATAAAGGAAACTCGCAACCACAATATTTTTGTCGATAATAACCTTTTTTTTTAGCTAATTCAGTTGATTTCTTAGATAATTCAGCTCTATCAAACTCTAACTTTAAAAACTTTAAATCATTATCATTGGCCAATTTCTCTCCAATACTATTAATTCTGTCTAAATCCTTATAGGGACTAGTTATTAAAGTGGTATAAAAGTTTTTTATTCCCATTTTTTTGGCCTTTTCAGCTGTTTTCTGTAAGCGGTCAAAATAGCAAGTATGACAGCGAGATCCTCTTTCTGGCTCATTTTCTAGACCCTGAACCTTTTTTAGCCAATCTTCATGATTATATGGCTCAATCTCTAGCTTTAAATTATATTCCTTGGCAAGCGCTTTGACCCAAAGCAATCTATTTTCATATTCCTCTAGAGTATTAATATTGGAATTACAAAAATATAACGTTATACTATATTTTTTTAATAAAATATCAAAAATTAAATAAGCCCCACAAGGAGCACAACAAATATGTAATAATAATTTCTTTCTATCCATTAAATAAAAAAATATTATAATAATAAGCATTAATAAAACTAGACAAAATAGAGCTAAAAACTTTCCTTGGCTTTGTAAGAATAAACCACTTAAACCAAAAAAGGCCGAAACACTATAAAAAAATAGGACTGCTCTTTTTTGACTAAAGCCCATGTCTATTAAACGATGATGCAGGTGCTTTCGATCCGAGTATTTAAAAGGATTTTTGCCGGACACAGTTCGACGAATAATAGTCCACAAAACATCTAGGGCTGGTAGGCCAATAACCAATAAGGCAATAGCTATTTTACCACCAGAAATAATAGCTAAGACACCCAAAATATAACCAATTAGCAAAGAACCACTCTCTCCCAAAAAAATCTTGGCAGGGTTAAAATTAAATATCAAAAAACCTAATAAAACTCCAAAGAAAATTAGAGAAGCTACGGCAATGTCAGGCTGATTGTATTTAGAACTAATAGTAAACAAAAAAATCATTAAACCACCAATAGCTGAAACTCCTGAAGCCAAACCATCGAGGCCGTCCAATAACTTGGTAGTATAGGTCATACCCAATATCCAAATAAATATAATAACTGAACTTAGCCAAAACGGAAAGAAAATAAAACCACCCAAAGGATTGCTTATCTTTTCTATACCAACGCCCCCCCAAATAACTGCCATAGCTGCTAAAATTGGCCAAATAATTTGCCATTTAGGGGGAAGATTGTATTTATCATCTAAAAGACCGCCAATCATCAAAAAAATAGCCCCAATAAAAAAGCCTAACCAATGATGAAAATTTAAATCTCCTACTAACAAAAATTCTCTAAAAATAAATAAAAGCAAAAAATATGCTAAAAATATAGCCAATCCCCCCATCAAAGGTATTGGTTTTTTATGTATTTTTCTATCAGAGTTGGGTTTATCAACTATATTTAGCCTAGTTGCCAACATTTTAACCAAAAAAGTAAAAAAAGCGGCTATACTGAAAGAAAATATTGTTATAATTATATAATTCATAAAAGTAATTGACAAAATGAAATAATTAGCATATACTAACATTTAGTTATTTGAAAATAGTATTAATTTAAATCTTTAAAAATGCAAGAGAAGAATCAATCGATGGAAGAAAAATTACTGAAAAAACTGAAGAGAGAAGCGGCTAAAATTATTAGGGAAGTAGAAAGTGGTCTCTATGACAGAATGTATGATTTCCACAAAAAAGAAATTGAAGATTTTTACGATGATAGTGATAAAGTTGCTAGAGATCGAATGCTTATATTACTCGAGCAAGACAAACAAACTATCATGGAAAAATACAAAAATGCAAAACTTTTATTGGAAAGAATTCCCGAATTTGAGAAGGAAGTAAAATTAGCAACAGCGCTATCCTCTTAAATCTTGCAAAAAATTAACAAAATTGTCACAAAAGTGGCAATTTTTTTTATATAAAAGAACTAAATTATAAAACTTTACCTTTTTCAACTTCAATTTCTCCATTTTCATTAATAAAAATAGAATCCCTTCTGTTCAGCTTTTTAGTTAAAATTAAATTGGCAATCTCATTTTCAATTCTATCTTGTAATAATCGACGTAAAGGACGAGCTCCAAATTTAGGATCATATCCGGCCTTAGCTAATTTTAATAATCCATCATCATCATAAACCAAACCAATACCCTTAACCTCTAAAGATTTAGCAATTTTTTTAATCATTAATTTAGCAATAGACAAAACATTTTCTAAATTTAAAGGCTTGAAAACAATAATACCATCAAAACGATTTATTAATTCTGGTCGCATTACTTTATTTAAATGCTCGTCAATTAAAGCTTGCTTAATTACTTCCATCTCAACACTTTGCTTAACTGATTCCTGAATAAATAGAGCCCCGGCATTAGAGGTGGTGATAATAATAGAATTAGTAAAATTAATAGTACGACCCTGGCCATCCGTTAAACGTCCATCATCTAAAATCTGTAAAAATAAATTTAAGATATCTGGGTGAGCTTTTTCAATTTCATCAAACAAAACCA
Organism: uncultured Gammaproteobacteria bacterium; assembly: GCA_964608425.1. Classification (GTDB taxonomy): domain Bacteria; phylum Patescibacteriota; class Patescibacteriia; order Patescibacteriales; family UBA12465. The sequence goes on from CAZSNN010000006.1 coordinate 20,086, forward strand.
AAGAAAAAGGTTTTTTTCTAACAGCCTCAGTTAAATATCCTAAAGTCCCATCAGCATCACCAATCATTTTTTTAACACTATCAGCCAATTGATATTCACTCATATCAAGTCGAATCATATAATCTTCATCACCAAAATAAACCTCAGAGACAGACTTGGCTAATTCAGTCTTTCCAACTCCAGTTGGTCCTAAAAATAAGAAGCTAGCAATTGGTCTATTACCCTCTCTAAGCTCAGCTCTAGCTCGACGCAAGCTCCCAGAAACTGCCGAGACAGCCTCTTCTTGACCGATCATTCTTTCATGAATCTTTTGCTCCAAATTCATTAATTTTTCTCCCTCTGATTCAGTCACCTTAGAAACTAAGATGCCGGTTATATCGCTAATAACTTCAGCCACATCATTTTTAGTGCAAACCTTTTTACTAGGATCTGATTGAGAAGCTTTAGAATTTTTAACAGCTACGGTCTTAATAATATTAACTGCCTTTTCTGGTAAAAATTTATCATTAATATATTTCATTGATAGACGAACTGTTTCTTCAATAGAATTATAATCAAAATAAACTCCATATTTATTTTCTAACCAAGAAATTTTACTCTCCAGCATATACACAGCATCATTAAGACCTGGCTCGGCAACATTAATAGTGTTCATAACTTGAGAGAGAGCTTTGCCTTCTAAATACTTAGAATAATTTTCAATACTAATTGAGGCTAAACAATAAATACCTTGGCGACTTAAAGTCTCAGCCAAAACCTCGGACAACTCTAGACTCTCCTCGTTTCCGGCCGAAATTCCCATAATATTTTCAATATTTTCAATATACAAAATAATATTTTTAGATCTTTGAATTTCATTAATAATTGTTAACATTCTCTCTTGAGCCTGAATGGGAGAGGCCCCACTAATCAAGCGCGAAATGTCTAACTCCACCAATCTCTTATCCTTCAAAAATGTAGGAACCTCTTCCTTAACCATCAATTGGGCCAATCCCTCAACTATTGATTTTTTGCCACAGCCAGGGTGGCCAACTAATAAAATACCACTTTGCCCCCCTTCAAAAGATTCAAATATTTGTCGAAGCTCTTTATCACGAGCCACACAAGCCTCATAATAACCATATTTAGCTGCAACAGTCATGTCGCGAGAAAAATAATCAACCGTCGGAGTAGCAATGGCAGTATAGGAGCGATTCATATTATTACCAGGCTTTAATCTAGCCATTTTTTTGAAAATCCTATAATCTTCATACATTTTTTCATTTATTCTAAACCATTTTACAGCGTTTTCAATCTTATCCTGAGAAACTTCTAATTCATAAAGGATTTCCTGTAAAATTGGATTTTTTTGATAACAAAAAAGAATAACGTTTAATACTCCAACTTCTTGTTTTTTGTTACCATAGGCATCACTAAAGGCTGATAATAATATTTCTTGAACATGTCCAGAAAAAACTAAGACTTGTCCCGGTGCTCTAAGATTCTCTTGAGAAGCTAAATATTTTTTTAATAATTCTATCAGTCTGTTAATATCAACATTCAATCTAATAAATAAATTGCTAATAGCATTGGACCTTAAAAGCGACCAAAACAAGTGAATAGTATTAACTTCTTTTTGCTTTAATTTGTTAGCTAATAAATAAGAATTTTCTACAATTAATAATAATTCTTCATTTAAAGTCCGAGCTACATCTATTTTTGGTAGTTTCTTATAATCAATTACCTGATTATTGTTTTTTTTGATTTTAATTTTCTTAATTTTTTTCAACGAAGCTCGAGACTGACTAATTCTGTAAACAATAAACATGTCAAAAATTAATGATATTAAAAATAATAAAATTAAATAACTTTCATTCTTATAAAAATTTAATAATTCTTCTGGAACTTTGCTTAGAAGGTCAAAATTAGAGTAAATCCAAAAAGCTAATGATAAAACACCCGACACTCCAATTATATAAGCCAAGATATTAATAATTTTATCTATTTTTTTCTTTAATCTTCTTAAAAATATTAAAGATTTTTTAAATATATTATTAAAAAATAAAGCTCGACTTAAAAAGATAACCCAAATCTGACCTTTTTCATCTTTAATAAAGTCTTCTTCTTGAAATAAAATTGGTTCTAATAATTCCCTGTTCATATAATTAAAAAATTCTTTGCCAAATAAGATAAATAATAATTACCGGTAAAGATAACCATAAGGCTATGAGAAATATACTAATCAATACAAAAAACAGAAAGGCTATAAATCTAAACAAAATTTGAAATAATCTAACAAAAAAACTGATCAAACGACTAATAAAATCACTTTGACCATACATAGGAGTAAATAAATTTTTAAGCCAAACACCGGCCCCAATTATTATCCATTTTTCTCGTAAAAAAATGCCTAAAACCCTTAGAAACCTAATAAAACCAAGGCTATACCACCAAATAGGAAAATAAGCTATATCAAATAAAACCTGAGCTGAAATCTTGCTCAAATAAAAGAAAAAATTATTATTCATATATCATAATAATAGCAAATTTCAGTTATAAAAGCAAAAAGCCCTTATTAAAGGGGCTCTCTTTGCTAATAATAAATTTGTAATGAAATTATTATTTTACTGATATTAAAATATTGTCCTTAGCGCCAATGTCTAATAGAACTTTGTCACCATCTTTAATGCGACCTTCAATTATATTTAAGGCTAATTCATCTAAAATCATATTTTGAATAACTCTTTTAAGTGGTCGAGCTCCAAAAGCTGGATCATACCCCTTCTCAGCTAAATGTTTTTTTACTTTTTGACTAATCTTAACAGCAATATTTTTATTCTTCAGCCTAGTTTCAACTTTTAGCAACTCTAAATCAATAATTTTCTCTAAAGATTCTTTTTGTAAATTTTTGAAAACTACTACCTCATCTATTCTATTTAAAAATTCTAATTTAAAATGATCCCGTAAAATTTTATCAATTTTTTCCTTCATTTCCTCTTGGCGATATCTATCATTTTGTTCTTGGTTTTCACCTCCACCAAAACCAATAGAATATTGCTTAATAACTTCATTTCCTAAATTAGAGGTCATTATAATAATAGTGTTTTTAAAATTTACCTTTCGGCCCTTAGAATCTGTTAAAACTCCGTCATCTAAAATCTGTAATAAAATATTAAATGTCTCGGGATGGGCTTTTTCAATTTCGTCAAACAAAATAACACTATATGGTCGACGACGAATCTTGTCAGTTAATTGCCCTCCTTCATCATGACCAATATATCCGGGAGGAGATCCAATTAATTTAGCAATACTATGCTTTTCCATGAATTCGCTCATATCCAATCTCACCAGAGAATTTTCGTCATTAAACATAAATTTAGCAATAGTCTTGACTAATTCAGTTTTTCCGACTCCAGTAGGACCAACAAATAAAAATGAACCAATAGGCTTTTTTTCTTCATTAATCCCAGCCCGACTTCGACGAATAGCATTGGAAACAGCAGAAATTGCCTCATCCTGTCCGACAACCGATCTTTTTAATTCTCCTTCTAGCTTGGTCAATTTTTGAATTTCACTTTCTAACATTTTATTGACTGGGATTCCTGTCCAACGAGCTACTACTTTGGCAATATCCTCTTCATCAACTTCTTCCTTTAAAATATGCTGTCCCTTTTTTTGTATCTTCACCAAATCTTCTTGTTGTTTTTTTACGTCTTTTTCCAATTGAGGAATAAGTGAATATCTGATTTCGGCCACCTTGGTTAAATCATCTCCTCGACGCTCAATAATATCAGCCTCCATTTTTAACTCATCTATTTTTCTTTTTGATTCTCTAATTTTAGAAATAATTTCTTTTTCGTTATTCCAATGAATTTCCAATTGATTAGCTTTTTCTTTTAATTCTTCTAACTCTTTATTTAATTTTGTTTTTTTAGAAGTATTATTTTCTTTAGTATTCAAAAATCCAGCCCTAACTATTTCTAGTCTTTTTATTTCTCTTTTCATATTATCTAAATCTTCGGGCATCGAATCTATTTCCATTCTTAGAGCAGAGGTTGCCTCGTCCATCAGGTCAACCGCTTTGTCAGGCAAAAAACGATCAGAAATATAGCGACTAGATAATTTTGCAGCGGCCACTAAAGCATCGTCAGTAATTCTAACTCCATGATGAACTTCATATTTTTCTTTAATACCACGAAGAATTGAAACCGTATCTTCAATGGTTGGTTCGGCTACATAAATTGGCTGAAAACGTCTCTCTAAGGCAGCATCTTTTTCTATATATTTTTGGTATTCTTTGGTAGTGGTAGCTCCAATAGTACGAAGATCACCTCGAGCTAAGGCTGGTTTTAACATATTAGAAGCATCCATTGAACCTTCACTGGCTCCAGTTCCCACTAAAGTATGAAGCTCGTCGATAAATAAAATTATCTTGCCTTCTTGAGATTTAATAGTCTTTAAAACCGATTTTAAACGATCTTCAAATTCTCCACGAAATTTAGCTCCGGCCACTAAAGCTCCTAAATCCAAAGAAACAACTTCTTTATTTTTTAGCATCTCAGGAACGTCACCACTAACAATTCTTTGGGCCAAGCCTTCAGCAATAGCGGTTTTTCCGGTTCCAGCTTCACCGATCAATACTGGATTATTTTTAGTACGACGAAGTAAAACCTGCATAATACGACGAATTTCGGTATCACGGCCAATAACCGGATCTAGTTTTTCTTGTCGAGCTAATTCAGTTAAATTAATAGTATATTTTTCTAAAGTTCTAAATTTACTCTCTGGCTCTGGGTCAGTAATTCTTTGAGAGCCTCTTAATTCTTTAAGTATTTCTAAAACCTTTTCGTAATCTATTTTAAAATTTAATAAGACATTTTGAGCTGGCCCCTTAACGCCAATCAAGGCTAAAAATATATGCTCGGTAGAAATAAATTCATCCGCCATTCTATCAGCTTCTTTTTTAGATCTATCGAAAATAGCAACCACCTCTCCAGTCCCCTGGACAGCCTGAACTGATTCAAAATTAGTATTATTGGTTTTTACTCTAGGTAATTTCTTTATTTCATTAAAAGCATATCCCTCAATTAACTCTGAGTCTATTTTTAATTTATCTAAAACGACTCTAACCAAACTTTCACTTTGTTGAAGCAGGGCTAATAATAAATGTAGACCTTCAATATATTGTTGACCGGAATCAGAGGCAATAACTTGAGCATTAATAATGACTTCCTGAGATCTATTAGTAAATTTATTAAACATATTTATTTTAAA
>CAZSNN010000006.1:25438-31752 GCA_964608425.1 uncultured Gammaproteobacteria bacterium
GTCAAAACCGTTCCGTTTGATAAGATAACTTTTGCCAACGATCCTAAGGGTGAGAGAAAAAGTTGGTTGATACAATGTGAGACAGAAAAATCAGAGGATTTCTACAAAAAAATCGCTGATAAAATAAAGGCCAAAATAAAAAAAATCCAGCAACTTGAAGCTGCCGGAGAAGCCTAAATCAAAAAACATAGCATGGCCCGTCAAAAAAAAGACGGGTTTTTTATTTACCAAAAACCTCTTTAATAACCTCGGAAAGATTTTTTACAAATATAAAATTTAATTTTTTAAAATTACTTGTCACCTTAATCCTATCTTTATCACTCCCCATATCAGCTAAAATAACCTCTTTAAATCCCATTTTTTCAATTTCTCGTAATCTCATGTCCAAGTAAGCCACCGCTCGAATCTCTCCACTAAGACCTAGCTCTCCCAAAACAGCCTTCTCTTTTCCAATTTCTTTATTTAGAAAAGAGGAAATAATAGACATCGAAACAGCTAAATCTAAAGCCGGGTCACTAGTCTTAAAACCTCCAACAATATTTAAGATAATATCTTGATTAGTTAAATCTAATTTTTGTTTTTTAGAAATAACAGCTGATAAAACTTGTAAACGATTTAAATCAAAGCCAGAAGCTTTTCTCTGCGGATAACCAAAGACCGTCCGACTAACCAAAGCCTGAATATTTATTAAAAAGGGGCGATTTCCTTCCATAACACAGGAAAAAACAGATCCCGGAAAAGACAAAGATAAATCTCCCTCCAAAAAAGAAATGCTCGGATTTTTAACTTCTTCAAAACCATCTCCCGTCATCTCTAAAACTCCAATTTCATTAACACTACCAAAACGATTTTTAACTGAACGTAAAACCGAATGCCCACCTCGGCCATCATTTTCTAAATACAAAACTACATCAACAATATGCTCTAAAGATTTTGGCCCAGCTACTTGACCATCCTTAGTAATATGTCCTATTAAAAATACCGGGATATTATATTTTTTAGCCAACTCCATAAACTTAATAGCCACTGCCCTAATCTGACTGATACCACCAGCCTCACTTAGAATAGAGGCCGAATAAATTGTTTGAATAGAATCAACTATTAACATGGCTGGCTTTAATTTTATAGCCGATGAAATTATTTTTTCTAGATTTGTTTCGCCAATAAATTTAAACTTAGCCAAATCGCACTTTAATCTCTCCAACCTCAACTTTACTTGCCCAGCGGATTCCTCTCCAGAAATGTATAAAACATCTTCAAATTCTTTATTTTTTTTGACCAGAAAATCTGATAATTGAGCCAGCAGAGTTGATTTTCCTACACCCGGCTCGCCACTTAATAAAATAATTGATCCGGAAATCAAGCCACCCCCCAGAACTCTATCAATTTCAGAAATACCAGATTTCCAACGAATAGCCTGAATATCTTTAGCTTGACTTAAATCAATAACTTCAGAAATGGCCATTTTAGTGATAATATTATCAGCTATTTTTTTATTATCTTTGATATCTTCAATTAACGTCCCCCATTGTCCGCATTCCAAACAACGCCCACTCCATTTAGGAAATTGGGCGCCGCAATGCTGACACTCATAAATTGTTTTAATTTTTTCGGCCATGGTTCAATTTAATTTTTTTATTGTTTTTCTAACTCTGACTCAATTAAGGCCCCTAATTCTTCTTCGTTAATATCTCCCAAAAAATCTTTATCATTAATATAAATATAAGGGATACCAACAACTCCCAAATCTTCAGCCTCTTCAATATTATCTAAAATATCCTGATCAACTTCGTTACTTTGTAGACAAACTCTAAAATCTTCTAAATTTAACTTAATTGTCTGAGCTAGATCAATAAATAATTGACTGCTTGATTCAGTAAATTGGTTCTTATTTTTATAAAGTAATTCATTATAATTCCAAAACTTTCCCTGAATATTAGCACAGCGAGCGGCCCGAGAAGCTTGAAAAGAAAAAGACTCCACAGAATTGGTATCAGGATAATCCTTTCTTATTATTAACACATCATCACTAAATTTATCATAAACTTTTTTTAAAATATTTTCTTGCTCGGAACAAAAAGAACAAGCAAAATCAGACCAATAAAATATTTTTATTTTAGCTTCTAAATTTCCTAAAATAGGGTCAGTCGACTGTATTGTCGGACCAGCTTCTTCTAGCTTATAACTCTTAGTAGAAACAAAAGGATCTTCTAGCGAACTCATAGAATTTTTTTCTTGATTATTTAAAAATTCTAAAGCTACTTGATCCTTAGCATTAAATAAAGAATTTCTAAACCAATAAATCGAAACCAACAACAATATAAACATCAAAATCGAAACTAAAATAAAGGTAATTTCAAAATAATCTTTTTTTTGTTTTTTTATAGTTTTATTTTTTACCATATTTTTTATCTTATATTTTATTTTTATTGCCAAATAGCTGAATTAACCAACCATTCTCCTCCAACTTTAATAAAACTTATTTTTATATCTTGGTTATAAACCCTAGGTTCTCCATCCGAAGAATTTTCTTCTCTTTGAGTTGACACCAAAACATCAACTTGTCCGCTATCTAGAGCAAAACTTGAAATTTCAGGCTCAACCAAAGCCTTGGTAACTATTCCATAAAAACTACCAGAATATTGACTATTTGCTCTCAGGTCAGCTACATATTCTTCAGCCCATTTTTTCATTTCAGAGCTCATAAAGATCTCTAAATCTTCAATATTGCCATAATTAGATTGATTAGAGTAAGAACCAAATCTTTCGGCGAAAGATCGGCCTAATTGTTTAAAATCATCTTGGCTCCAATCTCTATTATTCTCGGCCTCCTCATCAAAGGTATATACGATAGAATCTTTTTTTTGTTGAATCATTTCATTAAATTCTTCTTCGGGTGTTTTTTCCACCTCTTCGGTTTTATTAGTAATTTTATCAATCAATGTTTTAAAAGGATTCTTATCCGGTGATAAAAATAAAGCTATTGATAAAACTAATAAAATGATAGCTAAGGCTATTAACAAATAACCAACTTTTCTTTTGTTTGAATTAATCATATTTTTATAATTATTTTTTAAATTAATTTTTTAAACATTTTCCTCTTCTTCGCCCATGCTGCGAGCAAATTCTTTTTTAGCCTCTTCTATTTCTAATAATTGTCTTGGATCCGAAGTTATTAATTGATCCTCACTATAAGAAGCCACTACCTTAATGGCCACATGCTTATTACCAGCAAAAAATATTCCCTCTCCAATACCACACTCTAATAACAAATACTTTTCCCCCTCCGTTAACATAAAAGTTTTTTGCACTAAATCAATTGAAGCTGGGGATTGTTTCAATAATATTTGCAAAGAAGAGTTGGTTACAATAGCCTGCCCATAAGGAGAGGTTAAAAAATCATTAACATCCTGAGTAATAGTGGTTACACCTAAATAATATTTACGACAACGCTTTACTAGGGCAAAAATAAATTTAGCACTATCTTCGTTTTGCATCATCCACCAAGCTTCGTCAATAACTAAAACTCTTTTTTTGGTTTCACTACGAACCACATTCCAGATATAATTAACAATAGTATAGATGGCAATTGGTCGAAGCTCATCCTCTAAATCTCTGACTGAAAAACAAACTAATTGATTATTCATCTCAACGTTAGTAAAGTTGTTTAATAAACCAGAGAAAGTTCCTTCGGTGTATTTTTTCAAACGCAGAGACAATTCATTTCCGCCCTCCATGCCTTCTAAAACCTGTTGCAAATCAGATAATGTTGGGGGCTCAATTTGAGATAAATCAGAGTCGGGAGTAATGTCTTTTTTAGCATAAGTTTCTAATAAGGCTCTATCAACAACAGAATCTTCATCATGATTTAAGTCTCCAATCATTAAGCGAACTAGTCCTTTTAAAGTAATAACGGCGCTTCTAATAATATCTTTGGGCTTGGCCTCACCACCAATAGAACGAGGTAAATCAAAAGGATTAATTTTGCTTTCGCTGGACAAGGAAATATTTACATAGGTTCCACCAACAGCCTCAGCCAAGTATTTATATTCATACTCGGGGTCAATAATAATAACATCCGTGCCCATCATCAGAGAACGCAGAACTTCTAATTTAATACAATAACTTTTTCCGGCTCCGGAGGTAGCAAAAACAACCGAATTAGCGTTTTGCAAACTAAATCGATCGAATAATATCAAACTATTATTATGTCTATTAATTCCATAAAGAATTCCCTTATCGCTAGTTAGCTCACTAGAAATAAAGGGAAAAGAAGAGGCTATCGGAGAAGAGTTCATATTAAAAGTAATATAAAGCTCATCATTACCAAGCGGTAAAGTAGAATTAAAACCTTGCTCAGTTTGATAGAATCCTCTCTTACAATAAACTAAACGAGAACCAAAAATATCTTCAACTTGATCAGATAAACGATCTAATTGCTCAATACTGTCGGCATAAATAGTTACATACAAAGCAAATTGGAAAAATTTTTCAGTCCCTTGAGTTAAGGCATCTCTTAAATACTCAATATCTCTTAGGGCTGTTTCTCGGATTGGATCACGGGGAGCTCCTTTTTCTGAATCGGCCACTATTTGAGCCTCTAAATTACCAACTCTATTTTTTAATTGTTTTAAAATGATAGCGCTTTTAACTGGATAAAAAAACATAGAAACATCAAAATACTCATTTAGGTTTATAATTGGAGCAAACCAACCAACACTGATATATCTAGGATAACTAATAACAAAAATGGTTCGTAGAAATTTCTGACCTAAATTAAGATTAGTCGGGCCAACTTTAAAGCTCGCTGGAGAAATTAAATCTCGAACCGACAAAATACCTCGACGAAAGGCCTGCTCCTCCTCTATTAACTCTTTAGTAATCTCAACATCTTCATCCTTGATTCCAGCTCTTAGCAACTCTTCTTCTATTAGGCTTTTCTTTTTTCTCTTGGGCTCCAAAAAAGCTTCTTGTTTTTTTAAATCTATCATATTTTATATTTTAATATTTATTCTACTTGTAATTTCTCTATATCTACCAAGGGTTGATTCTTGGAAGTTTCGGGATTATATGAATTATAATATAGTTCAATCAATTCTTGGGTATTAAGTTGCTTAACATCTACCCCCAAAGATAATAAGGCTGAAAAAATACTATCTACTCGACGAGATAAATTGTCTTTATACTTTAAAAATTTAGCCTCTTTAAGTTTTAAAACTGTAGCTGGTTTAAAAATTTCTGATAATTGAGAGAAAAAACCTTTATGTTTATCAGAAAAAGGACTATAAGGAATAACTACAAAAAATTTTTTGTTCATAATTTTTCCCATAGAAACCAATTCTTTTATATATTCTATATACTCTCCGGTTTGAATTTTTAGAAGACGATTGGTTTGTTCTTTTTCTTTATTTTTCAGATATTCAATATAATTATCAATATTTAGATCACGAGATTGAACAACTATTTGTATAGGGGTACTGATATTATTTAAAAAACTAACATAAGAAGAAATAATAGCATTTTGCTCATCTTCGCTTTTTAAGGCAAAATTAATACTAGAAACAGCTAAAACCGCCCGAAGAGTTCCATCTCTCATTACCACAGTATCATCTTTTATTTCTAAAATATCCAGATATTGTTGGGTAGAAGCACTGCTAATTTTTTTACCTTTATTTTTTTCTGTCATGTTATTTAATGTATTAAAAATTATTATCTATTTCTATTTTGTCGCTATCTTCTCCTTTATATTTACCCTTAGTGTCGATAATTAAAGAAAGTTCAGCTAATTTCTTTTTGGCAAAATATTTATCAGGAGGTAAAACATTTTCGTATTGGACTTGTTTTTCTTCTTTCTTTTCCAGGCTAACAGCCTTATGATTCCAGATTCTTAAATTTGGTCTTTTAATAGTTTGAATTAAATTTAAAACAAAGAAATGAAAAGGTCGTCCATTAATTTTTAAAAAAGCAAAAGTTCCGGAAGTAGCTATTATTAAAACTGTTGCTAAAATAAAAGCAGTAAAGTCTAATAATTTATAGCAAACAAAAACTAATAGAGCTGCTCCTAAAAATATCAAAAATTGCCTAGTAGTAATGGGCCCAATTATCTTTGGTTCAACGTCAATAAATTGTGGAACGGTAAATTGTTGCATATGATATTAAAAAACTAAACCTTTATTAAATTTAATTAAAGCCTCAATCTCTTCTCTGGTTAAATAATCTTGTCCTGACGTTTTTAAATCTTCAATTACTTGATCAATATTAATAGCTTCATTGCTAGCTCTAAAAAATATTTTCAAATATGTTTTATTGACTGG
>CAZSNN010000006.1:31852-34490 GCA_964608425.1 uncultured Gammaproteobacteria bacterium
GCTGGAAGCATTAATGGTTCAATTTTAGAAGATATTTTTCCATGCCCTAACTTATTAATCTTAGACAAAACATCGTCTTCAATTTTAAAATTACTTTTTATTTCCCGATCTTCTTTTTCTCTAATCTTTTGAGCAATCATAAAAATATTATCAACCATTTTATCAGCCAAACCAAATCCACCGCTATCTTTATTAGCAATAAAAATTTCTCTAACAGAATATCGACTCTTTATGCCTCTTAAATATTTTTCTAGAGTTGAAGCGAATTTATTTTTTTTGTCCTCATCGGTAAATTTTAAATTTAAAATTTTAATAATTTCCTCTATCCAGTTTTTTATTTTATAATTATATTCATTTTTTTGGTAATTTTCTAAAATTCCCTGATTAACTGGTAAACGTAATTCTTCTACTTCCTGAGCTTCTTCTTTTTCTATATCTTCATTCTGACTAAACACCTCCTCCATTTCAGACTCTATTTCTATTCCTAAATAATCTAGCACCTGAAAAAAAACCTTATTTTTTAAATCTTCAATTAGATCATTAATTTCATTTTTATTTAAGCCAAATTCAGTAAATAAAATTAAAGGTAAATTATTGATATTAATTTCCTTAATCATTATTCTCATTATTAAACTTGCCAAATCTATTTGATACCTTTTTTCTAGTTTGTCGATATGACTAACTACTACAGGAGAGGATACGGCTGATTTTAATTCCGAGCTTAAATTATTAAATTTATCTAAATAATCAAACATAATTATTTTGCTTGTTTATTGCTAATTTTTTTTATTTCGCTTTCAATAGCTTTTCTTTCTAGGCTATTTTCTGGATATTTGGCTAACATTTCTCGAAGCTTAGTTATTTCTGGGTCTTCAATATCTTTCTCAATTTTTTCGGTTTTTAAGTCTTCTTTTTTTTCAACTTTAATCTCTTTAATGCTTTCTTTTTTAATAATCGGCTTATCTTCTAGTACTATTTTCTTATTATCTTGAGAATTCCTATCTTCTTTGTTTTCCGCAGGATTGTCGCTTAAATCTGTTTTTTTGTTAAAATTATTCTTAAAAATATTTAACAAATCTCTATTAATAGGAAATATTTCCCAGTCCAAATATTTAGCACTGCCCATTGATTCTGGGAAAAACACTAAATTTTTATATATTTTTAATACCTGTCTAAGCATTTGCCTCTCTTCTTCCTTTAATTTTTTAACATTTTCCGAAGTAATTAAATATTTAGCCAAAACCACTGAAGAAAAAATATCACTACCATTTAAATCAACGAAGTCTTTTATCCAATTAGCTATAGTTGGCTCTACTTCCTTTCCTTTAATTATTAAATTTTTTGAAGAAAATCTTTCCTGATTGTCTAAAAAATATTTAATCAATTTGTTTAAAAACTGTTCATTTTTACCAATTAACTCAAAAATAACAGCGTTTAAGCGAAGAAGATGATCTTCTGGCAAATTAAATTGTTCTAATAATTTTTCATAAAATACTTCAGAAATAATTTTCTTTTTATCTTCATAACTAATATCCAACAAATAATCCGAAATGGGTTGTTCCTCTAAATCAGAGAAAGATTTAGCTACTTCTTTGAAAATATTATCTTCTAGTTTTATTAAAATCTGATCTACTAAATTTTCTTCTATTTTAAATCTCTCTTCTATATATATTCCTAAATCTTCTAAGTCTAATTCATTTATAAAAATTAAAACTAGAGCTAAAGTTAGATCAATGTTATACTTTTCTTCAATACTTTCTAAAGTTTTAACAACTTTTTCACTATTAAGGAAATCCTGAATTTCTTGAGGAAGTTTATTAAATTTTTCTAAACATTCTTCTATATAGTCCATATATTTAAAATTATTTTTTCTTATTAATAGCTCCCATCGATCTAGAATATCTAAAAGTATCCAGTCTTCCTTTAATTCCTTGGGCGGTTTTAATGTCTCTAATTCCTGCCTGAGTGGCCTTAATGTCCCCCTTTATACCCTTTATATCCTTTAAACTGTTTTTAATTTCACCACTTAGATCTTTAATGGCATCAGTCGTTCTAGTATCACTGACAAAATTACCTTGGGACCCACCAGATTTTTCATTATTAATTATAACTTGTTTTTCTTTGTTTATTATATTAGAAACCACTTCTTTTTGACGAGCCGCTTTATAGCCGTCCATCTCTTTATTAATATTAACCTTAATTTCTTCGGATGAAGCTCCTTTTTTCTGTCCTTCAAAAATAATATCAGCCACAACGGAGTCGGCAACTTTATGATTTACACCGACTTCTCTAGCTTTATTACCATAATGTTCTACCAGTTCTTCTTCTTGTTTTTTGTGACTATCGTTAGGGGTAAAGTTATTTAGTTTTCTTTTTTCATCTAATTCTTGGTGGGCTCCTTCATGTCTCTGAGTAATAGCAGCCTCACTTAGCCCCATGCCCTTATTAGCATTGACTAAAGAAAAATTATCTCCATTATTTAATCTTTTTTTAGAAGATTCTAATATTTTTTCCCTTCTTGAGTCCTTAGCGCTCATTTCTCCTCCAGCGGAAACCTTAGATCTTAGTTCTTTTAATTCTTTGTCAATATCAGAAATAATTTCCACTTTTACTTTATTTTTTACATCCCCCTCTAAAT
>CAZSNN010000007.1:0-33014 GCA_964608425.1 uncultured Gammaproteobacteria bacterium
GATAGTATTCCTATAACTAAATCTTAACAAATAGAGTCCTTTTAGTCAATTAATTAATAACCAAAATAAGTTTTTTGGATATCGTAAATAGTATTAACATCGGCTAAATTTAAAGACCAATTCCAGATACTTAATTCATCTAAATAATAATCATCCTCAGAAGAATTAATAATAAGCTTTCTAATCAAGCTAGAATCTAGCCAGTCTCGGGAAAAAGAAGCCTTTAACTCTCCATCGATAAATATATTTAATTTCAACCAATAAGAACTATAGGACAAAACAATATTGTGCCACAATCCATCAGCTGGGATTAAATTGTCTTCATTATTGGCTTTAAAATTAATATCATTAAAATAACAGAAGAAATCATCATTAGTAATATTTAACCCAAAAATATCTTCTCCAGAGGTCATTAATTTTAGGAGAGAACTGACGCTAGAATAATTTTCAGCTTTCCACCAAAAAGCCATAGCCAAATCTGAATATGACGAAGGATTAACAAAATTAACTAAAATCTCTGGGAAATCAGCCGAAACCTTAATGTATTTATTAACAGAATCAGTTATCATTCTAGAATCTGGAGGAATAATCATATGACTTTGTCCAGCTACGTCATTAGCAGTTTCTCCCAGAACTTCATCAAAACTCCAATAATTAACAATTTGAGGAACTTGTGGACTAATAGGCTGACAAGAAACGGAATTTATCGGTAAATTATAATCATTTATTTGGCTAATTTCATTAGGAGTAAGAGCTCGATTAAATAAGATTATTTCATCCATTAAATTATACCCGTTATCACCTTTAATGCTAAAATTATCAACTTCAATAAACATATTCAGTCCCATTTCAATCCTATAAACCTCTTGTCCATCTCGATAAATAGCCCAATAGTTTTCTGGCTTATTTACTACCCAAGTAAAAAAATGCCAGTCATTATCATTGGGCCAAATCAAACTCCTATCACGAGAATCAGCCCCAGGAACATTGTAAAAATCAGTATAACTAGGATACATCATAACCCTAAAAAAGTCTCCACTTATTGAGTTGGAAAACCTAATTGTTGGACGAGAATTTAAAAATAAATTTTTATAGTAGAAAGAAACTGAAAAATTATTGGAATCAAAAGAATCATCTAAAATAGTAGAAAGACTGGGTTGGGAATAATATTGTTTTAATCCACAACCAAATTTTCCCTCTTGCCAAATTGAGTTTATTGCTGATATCTTATTGCCAGCAAAATCATAAGTAGAGGTTCCCTGACATTCGTCTAAATGCCAAAGATGAATAATATTATTTAGATATAAACCGGGATCAATACAATAAGGGAAAAAGCCCCCATCATTATTTTCTCCTTCTAAAAATTCTTCGTCATCACTTTCATCATCATCTTCATTTTCTTCACATTCCTCGCCTTCCTCACATTCTCCTTCTTCTTCATCTTCTTGATTATTGTCACCCTCCTCCTCATCTTCTTCGTCATCTACCAAATTAATCAACACAAAGTCAAAATTATTATTTAAACTATTGAAGCTATGCCCCAAAGAAAAATCCGAACCATTAATTGACATAGAATCAGCAGTCGAACTAGCCAAGGCTTTTCTAACTAAAAGATGTTGATCTAATATTTCTGGAGCCGGAGAAACTTGATAATAAGTGGCGTTACCATAACCAACTTTATCAATAATATCAATATCATCATCGCTAGAAATAGTATCATCTCCCAAATAAACCGTATAACCATCTCCCGTGAAGGTAAAATCACTACGAGTAGCAATGGCTTGAGCCTGAGTTTTTATTTCCTCCGAAGAAGAAGCTCTCGCTATTAAATATTTTCCATATGGAGAGATAGTTACTCCCCCAGGATAATAACCATCGTCCAAATTACCTATTCTCAATACTAAAGAAGGGCTAGCACTGGTTTTAGTTTTATGTAATCTAATTCCGGATGTTTCTAAATTAATAGCAAAATTATTGGGATTATATATCTCTATATAATCATCGCTATCTGTGGTATATATTTTACTAATCAATAATTGAGGCGAAGAGGTGGCCGTATTATCATTATTATTATTATCATCGTTATTATCGTCATTATCCTCATTATTATTTTCATTGTCATCGTTGTCATTGTTATTATCATTGTTATTATCATTATTATCATTATTATCGTTATTATCGTTATCATCGTTATTGTTATTGTCATCGTTACTACTATCATCGTCATTCTCGGAAACCAAATTAATCAAGACAAAATCGTAATTATTATTATTAGAATCAAAAGAATTTCCCAAAGAAAAATCTAAACCATCCTCTTTCATCGATGTAGCCGTGGAATTATTTTTAGCTTTTCTTACTAAAAGATGATTATTTAAAATCTCCAAAGCTGGATAACCTTCAAAATAAGTGGCGTTGCCGTAACCAACCTTATCAATAATATCTTCGTCATTATCGCCAGAGACCACTCCTTGACTCAAATAAATAGTATAACCATTTCCAGTAAAGGTAAAATCACTACGAGTAACGATAGCCTGAGCTCTATTTTTTATTGCTGTATCAGCTGAACTACGAGCAATTAAATATTTTCCTTGAGAAGAAATAATGGTTCCACCTGGATAAGAACCATCATTCAAGTTACCGATTCTTAAAATTAAAGAAGGGGTAGCACTGGTCTTAGTTTTATATAATCTAATATTTAGTTCTTCTAAATTTAAGGCGATATTGTTTGGATTATATAATTCAATATAATCATCGGTCAAAGTGGCATGAATTCTACTAATTAATAATTTATTAATTAGATTATCTAAATCATTTTGATCATCTTCATTATTGTTTTCCTCGTCATTATTATTATCTTCTTCGTTGTTGTTGTTATTATCATCATCCTCATTGTCGTCATTATTAGTATTATCATCCTCGTTATTATTTTCTTCGTCATCGTCATCGTCGTCACCCCCCTCAATTATAATTGAACCATTATCATCTTCATTATCCTCCTCTTCGTCATTATCATTTTCTTCATCATCTGGTTTATCTAATATGTCTAAATCATCATCTGAAATATTGGAATCACCGGGATCAGTAGAGGTGGCGATTAAATCATCGTCCGACGAGTTATTATTATCACTGGAAGAATTATCTTCATTTTCAATTGGATTATTGTTATTCTTAGAGAATAAAGCAATAATATTATTAATTATTCTTTTAATAGAAGAATTAGGATTATTAATCAAACTCCACTTAAAAATCATAGCCAACTCTGGAACATTACCTCTAATTTCTCCGTCATTAAATTGACTTTCCAATAAAATATCAATATTCACGTTTTCTAAACTATTTTGCCAATATTGAGTTATTGGAAAAAAGAAAAAACGCTCTCCCCCGTATTCCAAGCCAGCATTAAAACCAAAAATTTCCGGGAAAGGAATTAAGGTTCGACTATCAGCCTCTATCTTAGAAAACTCTAAATTTTTTGATAAACAATCTCCGGTCTCATTGTTCATAACACTAAAATTATCAAAACCATCGGGAGTAATATTAATTCCATATAAGCTGGAATTATACTGTAGCTGAGATAAATCCAAAGGATTGGAGATATCAGCGCTTTCATATATTTTTTCAGTTACACCAACACAAATCCATTCTCCACTACCAGGACCTTTTTGTTTTTTAAAATCAAAATCGTAAGACAAATTATTTTCGGCCATTGTTTTGGCCAACTCTACTATTCTAATTCTCTGAGCCTCGGTAATATTTTTAGGAATTTTAGCTCCAATAATTTGCTCGCCATTGCTAGAATTTAAAAAATATTTAGCTGGAGTTTTGACTATGCCATTGGCAGTAGCCTCTACTATATAATCAATTCCATCCTCCTGTCCAATATACATAGCCACATGGCCAGTATAAATATTTTTTACCATCTTGTTTTGAACATTTACTAATTGCGTAGTATTATAACCATACAAATTGCCATTATTTGAGGTTCGATATAATAAAGTTCCAATCGGCATGGCTCGAGCTGGTTGCCAAAAGAAAAATGATAAAACTAAGGCGCTTATAGTAAGCGCCAATTTTTTTCTAAAAAGCATAACTCTAAAAATTAATTATAGCGAAATAGAAAAACTATTTCTTATGTAATTCATGGCCTAATTTTATTCAACTTCAAAAATAAAATGTCAACCAATCCTATTTTTGCCCATAATAATGATCCCATTCTTTAGAACTTATAGAAGGAAAATCATATTTTTCCTCCAAATAATTATTTATAATATCAATAGCCAAATATTGACTAAATTTGTCGATCTTTCTTTCTTCGATTATCTTTATAAGCCAATCATAAACCTCAGCATTTTTACTATTTTCTAAAAAATCTGAAAAAATAAATAAAATAGCTCTCCTGGATTGATAATAGCCAGAAGAATAAATATTTTTTTCTAAAACCATTATTAACTCATTTAGAGGCAAAGAAAATCTACCAGAATCAGAGGCCAAGGCCCTTAACAACTCCAATCTAAAATCTTCTCCAATATTTTCTTTTAAAATATCTAAATAAAAATTAGCCAAGAACTGGTTAGAGGCCGATAAATTTTTCAGAGATAATATTTTATCTTCCTCGGAAACATAAATATTTTGAAGCGTCTCTTTTAAATCGTTAAAATAATCAAAACTTATTAAATCATCTGAAAAATAATAATTTAGAGCTTTTTTTATTTCTAAATTACCTTGATTTGAGTCTAAATAATTTTGAAATTTTTCTATATCCAGCTCAGTTTTTATTAAAGATAAAATTTGTATTACCTCTAAGCGCCAATTTAAGTTTTCTTCTTCATTAAAAACTATTCTTTCTAATTTACTAATAAACTTAGGCTGATTTAATCTTTTGATGATAGCTTGACGATAGGATTCTCTCTCTAAATAACAATCAGTTCGACAATAGGGCTCCTCATAGATAGACATGGCTAATCGATTCAAAGCAATGCCACCCTCAATATTTTTTGGCCAAATTCTCCACCAGGGGCCGTAGATGCT
This sequence comes from uncultured Gammaproteobacteria bacterium, assembly GCA_964608425.1. Taxonomy (GTDB): domain Bacteria; phylum Patescibacteriota; class Patescibacteriia; order Patescibacteriales; family UBA12465. The sequence continues at coordinate 5,029 of CAZSNN010000007.1, forward strand.
CAAAATTAAAAAAACGAACAAACTAATCACAATTAAAACTCCTCCCGATAACCAGATAAGTTTTTTAATTAAAATTTTAGCTTTTTCTTTTTTTAAAAACGAGAAGAATTTTTTACTTCCAATGATGAGGTTACTTTTTATTTTCTCTAAAAATTTCATAATAATATACTTAATTTATTAAAAAGTCTTAAGGGCGTAATTATTAAAATTGTTTTTATCGAAAAAACCTAGATAGAATTAAATCAATAAAATTACTTTATAATTACGCCCAACATAACTTCTTATTAAGCGATTAAAACTAAGCGCTCAATATTTATTACTTTTAAGCTACGTTAAAAAGACCAAAAGAAGACTTCTAGATAATAAAAAAAGAGCCTTAACGGCTCTTTAAATTATTATTAAAAAATAGTTAAAATTAACTAATCACGTATACATCGAGTTGAGAAAGCGTAAGTTTCATTAAGAATACCTTGGCTATTATACTCGCCAATATCAATAGCACCTATAGAAACTCTATCAGAGCCTCCTTCTAAAGAAACAATATAATACTGAGTACTAAAATTTACCTTAGTCGAAGTCCAAAAATAAGCATTAGTATTAAGATCTCTATATCCCCTAACTGGTACTAATCTACCACCAGGTAAAGCACTAAAACCAAAATCATCAGTCCCAGTATTATTACTCCATAAAGAAGTATTGGCTTTAAGAGCTTTTCCTTCGGAGCCAGACATAACACCACCCTCTAAAGATATCCAGGAAATCAAATCTTCCCACTCTACCTTAGAGGGAACGTGCCAACCTAAAGGGCAAGCAACAACTCCGGGATAAAGAAGACCATAAAGATCTTTATTTGTATCAGAATTATTATACCTATAAGTTAAATAAAGCAACCCTCTATTATTATCTGTTTTTTGAGAATTTTGCTTTAACCAACATTGCTCACCAATAGCTACAGTATCATAAGTAAATCTATCACCCCGATATTCATCAAAAACAGTACTCTCTGGACAAACTAATTCAAATTGAGCAACTACTACCACATTAGAATCAACTGGAGAGTCAACCCTGGTTTTATTTACAACATTATCACTCCATTTAACAAACTTATAGCCCGGAGCAGCTTTAGCAATAACTGGCTCCCCCTCATCCCCCTTATTAACCATTTGCAGGGCCGGACCATCAATATCGCCCCCATCAGAGGGTATATAATTTAAAATATATTTAGGAGAACTAATAATCGTAGTATTGCTACCAGTAGAAGTGCTAAAAGAAGGAGCTGGAATCAAAGGCAAGCTAATAGCTGTTACTCCCTGAATAGTTTGAACATCGCTATAGATGATTTCATTATCTTCAGTAATTACATAAGCTCTAAAAAAAGGATAAGAGCCTGGAACTAAATCAGAAATTTTTACGGTAAAGACATCAGAATTATTTTCTGAAAGAACTCTCTGATAATTATTTTTTAAAGTTGGATTAATATTAACGTCAGGAATAGTTACATAATCCCAGACAAGCCCCCTTTCTAAAATACGGCGATTCTGGGGATTAGATATTTTAGCTGACAACTCTACAATTCTAGTAAAATCTTTCATTTTATTTGGTTCAAAGGCTAACACCTCTATATCAAAAGTACTGTCTATTATTTCATTAGAAAAAAGATCATTATCTAAATAATTATAAGTTTTAATTAATTTTAGATTTTCATTAGTAATACCTAAAGATAAATTCTTCATAATGTTAAAGGCATCCTGAGGACTATTTAATGGTAAAGCTTTTAAATCTAGGGGATTAATATAATAGGCTTCATAAGTTTCTTGAGCATTAATAATTACTCGACCAGAATAATTATCTGGGAAAGAATTATTTAAATAATTATTTAAAATATTTTTATCCATATAAAAACCTAATTGTCGAGATAAAAGAAATGATTCCTCAGGTGTTCCTAAATAATATTTTTTCTCATTTTCAGGATTAACATACCAAGCCTGACCGCGATCCTCTACTTGAAGTAAAATACGACCGGATAACTTGGTTCCCAGAGAATCTTCAGCAATAGAATATTTTATTACTAAAAAAATACTAAGAATAATCAGAAAAGAAAAAATAAATATTTTTTTTTGTTTTAATAAAAATTTCATAAATTTTATAAAAATAATTAATAATCTCTTTATATTATATCATTTTAAATGAATATAGCAACATTATTCAATTTGATAATTATTGATTTTTTCTAAAAATAAATCTACATCTCGTTGATAAGCTTGATCAATTTCTATAAGCTTTAAAGCAGTCTCTTCGGCTTTAATAAAATCTTTAACTTCAAAATAAACTAAAGCTAATTTTGATATAATATCAACATCTTGAGGGTTGGCTATTAAAACAGATTCATAAACAGAAATTAAAGCAATAATATTATTATTTTGAATATATTGATTCTCAACAGCAGAAATAAAATCACCCCAATTCATCAGAGAAAGGCCTCCTGTCTCAGTACAAATTTTAAAATTAGAAAGAAAATCTTCTTCTTTTTCAAAGATAAAAGAAAAATGAGCTAATTGACAATATGGTTCTGGCATTTTAGAATTTAAATTTTTAGCCATTTCAATATCAGACAAAGCCTTATCAGCCTCTCCTAAATTCAAGAAGATATTAGCTCTAGTTAAATAAAGCGGAACTCTTCCAGGACTACTCTCAATAGCTCGGCCTAAGGTATCTAGGGCCAAATTACTATAATGAGAGGCTTTTTCTCGATCCCCCTTGGTTAAATAAAATTGACCAGCTAAATCATAAATTTTTGATAATCTAGTTAAAATTAAACTATCATAAATATTATATTGTTCATTTTTTTCAGATACTTCTATAGCTAAAGATATAGCTGATTCAGTTTGAGGATCTTTAACTGCTTTTAATATTAAATTAGAATTTTCTAAAATTAAATTAATATAGGATTCTCGGGCATCTCTTTCTAGCCCAGTATTGGAAGACAAGGCTTCAGCAAATTTTTCTGAACCAGCAACAATCCCCTTAGTATAAGAATAACTATAGGCCGCAATTGTTTTCTTTAACATGGAAAAGGTATTAATATTTTTACTTAAAGAAAAAATAATTAGAATTACAAAAATTGGTAATAATACATAAGTAATTATATTAGAAATCTTGATATCTTTTTTTTGTTGCTGAATACTCTTTTTATTACCTACATAATTTACAAAGGCTAAAATAACTATAAAATAAAGATAAGTGGCAAAAGAATCAAAAACCGCCAAGTTTTGGACAAAATAAGCCACCAATAATCCAATTAGAATAGAAAATTCAACTCCATTAATTTTTTGATCGGTTAAATTATCTTCTTTAAAATTATTTTTATAAGCTCTAACTAAATAAATAAACAAAAACAAGAAAATAGACAGATAAGTCAGTAAACCAATAATTCCTGTGGTAGTAATAATATCAATTATATTATTATGAGCTCGATCAAAATAAGTAGCTGACCGATCATAATCATAAAATTTAGGATTAAAATATTTGTCAAAAATTAAAGCATAACAACCATGACCAACTCCAAAAATCATACTGACAGGATGATCAACTAAATATTTCCCAGCCGATTGATAAGATATTAAACGAGTATTTAAAGTAATATTGTCAGTAGAAAAATCTCGTAAAGATTTTCCTAAATAACTATTATCAAAAACTGGCTGAGATCTAAAAGCAAATAATAAGGTTACTAAAATAATTAAGACCCCCAAAGAAGAAAAACTAATTATTTTTATAGTCCTATTTTTAGAAATAATAGTCCCTACAAAAAGAGCTGAAAAAACACCCAAAACTAGACCAGCTTGAGCTCCTGAAATATCAGCCTTAATAAAACTAATAAAAGTGATGACAATACCAACGGCATAAATAGCTTTTTGCCACCAATCCTTGTTTTTTATTAAAAATAAAGCTTGCAAAAACATGGCAAATATCATCATAGCGGCCACATAAGCCCTATTTCCAATAGTAGCGTTAGCATCGTGCTTAAAAATAGCATATAGCGCTATTAGAACAGCGCTACCAATTAGCGTATTGAGTAATAGAGAGAAATCCTTTTTGGAACGAAAAGCAGTAATGATAATAAAATAAAGGGCTAAGAAATGAAGAAGATGAAAATATCCCAACATTCTTTCAATATCACCCCAAAAGCTTAAATTAAAATCATAACTAACAAAAAGGGATAATAAAATAGCTAAAAAATAGGCAATAATTCCCCAAGAAAGTTGAGATTTGGTTGGTAAATACTTAGGGTATTTAATAAGAAAAATAACCCCAACTAATAATAAAACCTCTATCAAAATATTGAAAGATAATTGTTTGGAGGATATAAAGGGAAATAATAATCCCCCAAAAACGAAGAATAAGATAACGAAGGATAATAACACTCCCCCTTTTAAAATATTCAAATAAGATTTGTCTGACATAGTTTTAAGTTTATAAAGTTTTAAGTATACTTAAAACTTTTTGATATTATTAATATATTTTAAGTATACTTAAAATATATTTAAATTAATTTATTTTTATTTGATTTTAAATGATTAATTGTTATAATATATAAAGAAATAATTTATTAATAAATATTATGAATGGAACTAGAATAAGGCAATTTTTCTTATTATTAATAGACTCTGTTTTATTGGTTATATCGCTAAATATTGCCCTAACTTTAAGATATTTCGCCCCGCCTAGTGCTGAATTGTGGCAAAAGCATTTGGCCTTATTTGTGCCAATTTTTGTAGTCTGGTTACTAATTTTTTATATTAATAGTTTATATGATTTTAGAAAATTTATCAACCAAAGTCGCATTATTGAACAAGTTACCAAGAGTATTCTAATAGCCTTTTTAGTGACTATCATTTTTTTCTATCTAATGCCCAATAAAGAGCTAAATCCTAAAACTAATTTAATTATATTTTCTGGAGTTCTTTATATTCTCTTCCTCTTGTGGCGCCTAGGCTTCTCGATTTTAAACAAAAAGTACCTACCTACTATGAATGTAGCTATTATTGGCTATAATGAAATTATTAGAAAAACTATCCAAACTATTAAAAAAAATCAACAATTAGGTTATAAAATTAAATTTATCCTGAGTGAAAAAAATAATGTTTTAGTCGATGTCGTAGATCATTATGAAATTGATCTAATTGAAGATGTTAATCAATTAGCCCGAGCTATTAAATTACATAAAATTAATGTTTTAATTTTGGAAAAAGATATTAGCGAAATGAAAGAATTACAAAAAACTTTATTTAATCTTCTACCTACTGGTATTAATTATTGTAATTTAACTAAATTTTATGAAGAAATCTCTGGTCAAATTCCTATTGAAATTTTAAATAAAGGTTGGTTCTTAGAAAATTTAAATTTAGCTACTAAAAGAAATTTTGAAAGAGTTAAAAGATTATATGACTTAGCCTTGTCAGTATTGATATTAATACTATCTCTTCCCTTTTGGCCTTTTATTATGCTGGCTATCAAGATTGATAGTCGTGGTCCAATAATCTTTAAACAAATTAGAACTGGTAGAAATGGGAAGAATTTTAAATTCTATAAATTCAGGACCATGAAGGTAGAAAATAATAATTTTTCTCCCACTACTAAGAATGATAATAGGATTACTAGATTAGGTAAATTTATGAGACAAACTAGAATTGATGAAATTCCTCAATTAATTAATGTCTTAAAAGGAGATATGAGTTTTGTAGGGCCTCGTCCTGAAAGACCAGAATTAATTAAAGATTTATCGAAAAATATTCCCTATTATAGTATTAGAAATTTAGTTAAACCTGGTATTACTGGCTGGGATCAAATATCAGGAGAATATCATTCTCCTTCAACTGAGGATACCTATAAAAAATTACAATATGATTTGTTTTATATTAAAAACAGATCAGTCTATTTAGATATTAGTATTATATTAAAAACTATTCGAACGGCCTTAGGTCGAGAGGGGTTATAATTACAATAAACATATGAAAAAAGCATTAATTACCGGAATAACCGGGCAAGATGGTTCTTATTTAGCAGAATTATTAATAGAAAAAGGTTATCAAGTTCACGGAATTATCAGAAGATCATCCTCCTTTAACACTGCCAGAATCGATCACTTATATAATAATCAAGAAATATTAGATAAAAAATTATTTCTTCATTATGGAGATTTAACTGATTCTAGTAATATTTCTAGAATAATAGAAAAAATTAAACCAGACGAAATATATAATTTAGGAGCTCAAAGTCATGTTAAGGTTAGTTTTGAAATTCCAGAATACACCTGTGATACAACTGGATTAGGAACTCTTAGAATCTTAGACGCTATTAAAGACTCTGGAATTAAAACAAAATTTTATCAAGCATCATCATCAGAAATGTTTGGTTTAGTTCAAGAAGTCCCTCAAAATGAAAAAACTCCTTTTTACCCAAGATCACCTTATGGCTGTGCTAAAGTTTTTTCTTATTGGATAACCAAGAATTATCGAGAAAGCTATGGAATATTTGCTTGCAATGGAATTCTGTTTAATCACGAATCACCTCGTCGAGGAGGAACTTTTGTTACCAAAAAAATAACACAAGGATTGGTTAAAATAAAATTAGGCCTAGAAGATAAATTATATTTAGGTAATTTAGAAGCTAAAAGAGATTGGGGCTATACTAAAGATTTTGTTTATGGAATGCATCTAATGATGCAAGCAAATAAACCAGACGATTATGTTTTAGCTACCGGAGAAACCCATAGCGTTAGAGAGTTTGTAGAATTAAGCTGTAAACACCTAAGCATAGATTTAGAATGGCAAGGACAAGGAATAAACGAAAAAGGATTAGATCGAAAAACGGGAAAAACTATTATTGAAATAGAAAAAAAATATTTTCGACCAGCTGAAGTTGATTTACTTATTGGAGATTATTCTAAAGCCAAAAAAGAATTAAACTGGGAACCTCGGGTTAAATTTGAAGAATTAGTTAAAATAATGATTGAAGCTGATTTAGAAAATGAAAAAAAATTAAAATAAAAATATGATGAATAAAAATGACAAAATAATAGTTTTTGGTGGTAGTGGCCTAGTTGGTAGCTCTATGATTAGGCAACTGCAAAAGCAAGGACATAAAAACATTTATTATCCCACTAGCAAGGAATTAGATTTAACTAACAAAAAAGAAGTTGATGAATATTTTAAAAAAGAAAAGCCTAGTTTTGTCTTTATGTTAGCTGGGTTAGTTGGAGGAATTTTAGGTAACGCTAAAAGACCAGCTGATTTTTTATACATAAACTCCATAATGATATTAAATATTTTAGAAGCTATTAAAAATTTTAGTTCTAATACCAAAATTTTATACACTGGATCAACCTGCATTTACCCCAAAGAAAACCCTCAACCAATTAATGAAGATAGATTTATGGCTGGGAAATTAGAAGAAACTAATAAAGGTTATGCAGTTGCCAAGAGTTTAGGAGTGATAGGTTGCGAATTATATAAAAAACAATACAATATTAAAACCATCGCTGTAATGCCAACTAATATGTACGGGCCTAATGATAATTATGACATTGAAAATGGCCATATGATTCCCTCTCTAATTAAAAAATTTGTTGAAGCTAAAAAAAATAATACTCCTTTAGTTTTTTGGGGAACCGGAAGCCCCAGAAGAGAAGCTCTCTTCGTTGATGATACTACTGAGGCTTGTATTTATTTAATGAATAACTACGAAGGTAATGAAATAATAAACATTGGCACTGGCTTTGATTATTCCATTAAAGAATTTATTAATATTCTAGAAAAAATTTTTGATTATCATGGAGAAATTAAATGGGATACAACTAAACCAGATGGTACCATGGAAAAAAGAACCGATATCACAAGACTAAAAAAAATAATGCCTCATTTTTCCCCTAGATCTTTTGAAGAAGGAGTAAAAGAAACTCTAAAAGCTGATTTTAATATGGAATTTTAAAAATAAAAAAATGGAAAAAATAACAATAATAACAATATGCAAAAATTCTGAAAAAACAATAGAAAAAACTATTAATTCTATTATTAATCAAAATTACAATAATTTAGAATATATAATAATAGACGGAAATTCCGAAGATAAAACAAATAATATTATAGAAAAATATAAAAAATGCTTTCCAATTATTCATATATCCGAAAACGATAAAGGTATATACAATGCTATGAACAAAGGAGTTAATATTTCTTCAGGAGACTGGATTAATTTTATGAATTCTGGTGATACATTTTATGATAAAAATACACTAAAATTGATTGAAAAATATTTAGATAATTCTTATGATATAATTTATGGAAACACTGAAATAATTTATAAGGATTTTAAAATCATCAAGAAAGAACCACAACCAAATAAATTATGGATGGGAAGAACCCCTCATCAAAGCTCTTTTATAAAATCGAGCACAATGAAAAAACACCTATATAATGAAAATAATAAAATTGTAGCTGATTTTGAATTCTTTATGAAAGTTTATTACAGTAAAGGAAAAATTAAAAAAATAGACCAAATAATATCTTCATTTACAAAAGACGGAATATCAGAAAAGATGGATAAACAAGTTATATTGGACGCTTACAAAACTATTAAAAATTTTAAAAAGGGTTTAATTGTGGATATTTATTATAATATTATAAAAATAAAACCTTTTCTAAAAAAACTTTTTCCTAGAAAAATATTTAAATTTATTAAATCATCTTTTTAATTTTTCAAGAAGCTTAAAAAATATTTTTTTAAAAAAAATAAAAACAGAAAAATTATATGTTTTTCTATACTTATTGATAACCCTTAAAACATCTAAAATAGCCCTACTTTTATGTTTTACTGATTCATTATCATCATGAACTCTATATTTTATAGATTTTTCTGGTAAATTATACAACTTACCGATTTTTCCTAATTTTAAAAATAAATCAAAATCTTCTCCAAAAAAAATATTTTCATTATAAAAATTAACTTTTTTAATACTAGAATAAGAATACATAACACTAGAATGAAAAAAGGGATTTTTGGTCAGAATATCCGATCTAATATCTTTATCACTAACTGGTTTTTCGATATCTTTAACATAATCTCCATTCTTGTTAATTAAAATTGCCCAAGTACCAACTAAAACATATTTTTTATTAGATTCTAAAAAATTAAATTGTTTTAATAATTTTAATTTATCACACCAAACATCATCACTATCTAAAACCGCTACATACTTGCCTCTTACATATTTAAGAGCCTTATTTCTAACAAATGAAATAGAGGGCGCTTTAGATATCTTAAAATATCTAAACCTATAATCATTAAAAAAATCTTTAACTATATCAGAAGTATTATCGGTGGAATTATCATCAATAACAATAATTTCGAGATTTATATTTTTTTGATTTAAAGCACTTTTAATAGCCTTTTTTAATAATGGCCCCCTATTATGGGTTATTATCATAACACTTACATCTATTTCATTTTTTTTATTGAGAAACATATTTATGAAATTATTTTTTTATATAAATCTATATATTTATCAGCCACTACAAATGAATCAAATTCTTTTAAAACCTTCTTTCTTGCATTTTTACATAACTCTTCATAATTATCATTATTTAAAACCCATTCTATACCCCTGGCTAAATCAACTGGATCAAAAGGTTTAGCAAGGTACCCATTTTTTTTATGATCTATCATATCAATATTACCGCCAATATTAAAAGATACTACTGGAACTGCACAAGACAAACTTTCCATTATAGTATTTGACAAATTTTCTTGTAAACTTGGCACTATCATTATGTCTGCTGTATTATACAACAATCTTAATTTGTCGTCACTATTAAAAGATCCTAAATAATTAATTTTAAATTTATTAAAATTTATTAAATTATCACTTCGATTACCAAAAACAACCAATTCCACATTACTTAAATTTATTTTTTCTAAAGAGTTAATAAGCTCTTTAAATCCTTTTCTAGGATCGCTAGTTGAAGACATCGCTCCAAAAAGTATTAATTTTTTATCTATTGGTAATCCAATCTTTTTTCTAGAATAATTTTTATTTTCAGGTTTAAATATATCAATGTCTATAGGATTTGGTAAATTAATAATTCTTTTAAATTTAAACAAACTACTTTTTAGTGCACATTCTTGTAACCATTTACTAAGAGCTATAATAGTTAAATTTTTTATCTTGGAAAGATATTTGTACTTATTTTTCCAAACAAAACTACTTAAATCCCCTTTTCCCTTACTGCCTAAAACTTTACAATTACCACATTTATTTTTATATCCACCACATTCTTCATCATAATGACATCCTCCAGTAAAAGCCCACATGTCATGCAATGTCCAAACAATTGGTGCTTTAATTTTAGAAATTTCTCTAATACTCATCATTCCGGCACAAATCCAGTGAAGATGAACGATGTCGGGATTAATTTTATTTATTCTTCTAGCAACGCCAGAAAAAGATACTAAAGAAGGGCTAAATAAAGTTTTTGTCTTATTTTTATAAAATCTCCAAAAAATAGTATCTAATCTTGAACGAAAAAAGAAAATAACATTCGCCCACTTACCATACACCTCAACAACATTAGGGTCGTCACTATCTTTTTTCACAACAAGCATTTTACTGTCCACACCCCTCTCTAAAAGAGATTTATGCATTCTAAAAGCAGCTCTAGCAGCTCCCCCTGAAATATCACTTGTGCCAACCATTAATATTTTCATTTTGCTAAATTTTTAAACTTTTTAAAAAATTTTTTATTCTTATCAATTAAAGGAAATAATGCTTTAGATAAAAATTCAAAAAATCTAATTATAAACCAATTAACTTTTTTATCTCTTTTCTTTTTAAAAATAGTAGCATGACTTCCCTCCAATAAACCAATGACTTCCAATCCCATTAGTTTTGCAAATATATTAAAGGTATATCTAAAATGAAAATTTCTGGGTAAGTGGCATTTAATGACAGGGTAAAAGCAATTAGCAATAATTAAATAACCATCATCTTTAACAGACTTTATCATTTTACTAAAATCGGAAAGAGGATCTTGAACATGCTCCAAAACATCAATACTGACCAAGCAATTATATTTTTTCTCAACCTTGTCTATAATTGAAACATTATTAAAATCTTTAAATCTATCTTCCAGTGGTTTGTTAGGATATGGCTCATATATATCTACAATAATTCTATCATTATTCTCAACAAGAAGACTCTCTAGAAAACCAAAACCGCCCCCATAACTAAGAACATCTTCTATCTTGTTATCAAATATCCATTTAGCAATACTCTTTCTGTGACCAACTGATGTATCATCCTGTTCTGTAAATAGACCATTTAATATCCATATAGGATGAGAATAGAACTCCCCCAACTTCTTATCATTAACCCTCTTGTTATCACAACCAATTTTATCCCAAACAAAATCCATTAAAAACCATAAATCTTCAACATTATCTAGCTTCTTATTAGGCAACACCCCTATTAATTCATTCAAACTTTTAATATCTTCACTATTCAATTTTTCGTCATTTATATTAATTGTCATATTTTTTTATTTTATTTTTTATCTCAACTTAAAAAGCCCTAAAAATAGTTTATTAATTTTTCCTCCAATACTACTTAAAAAATTTAAAAGTTTCTTTCTTCTAAAATATTTTTTAATAGATTTAATAATATCCTTATCTTCTCTTAAAATATCTTCAAAAACAAAGCCCTTATCAAGAAAATCAGCACTACCAAAATTATTAACTCCAACCATACTTCTAGGACAATTAGTGCCACTACCATCAAGACCAATGTTACTGACAAGAGACCTAACGGGATTCACGCAAAGCCCCCCCCTATTAAAAATAGTCCAGTACCAAAAAATAGCCCAAGTATTTAAAACACCTTTTTTGTTTAAAGTTATCTGACTAAAAAAATCCACACAGCCATCAAGATTGAACCTACTAATACTTTTTTTGTTAGAATTATCCATAATACTGTCTACATTTTTTTTATAAAAGCTCCAACGATCACTCCAAGTAGCCCAACCCCAACAATTCATAACCCTCCAGATAAAAACATCCTTATCACTTTTTATTTCAACTGGATAATTCCAACCACTTATATGATAAATATCTTTTTTACTTTCATAAAAGTCTAGGGCTGAGTTCATGAACCTCAAAAAACTTTTATCAGTAACAATATCATCCTCCAGAACTATAACTCTCCCATAATCATTAACTACCTTGGTCACACCATATATAATCGAACTAGCCAAACCATAATTCTTATCCCTTAAAACAATTTTAACATTTTTAAAACCTTCTATAGTTTTTATATAATCTCTGATATCTGAAACGTCATCTTTATCGACTTCATTCTTGTATCCGTCTGAAAAGATAATTAAATCACTCTCCAGAGCCAAGTGGTTAGCCTGAAGAGCTTCAATTGTTCTCTTCGTATGTTTTAGCCTATTATATGTAAACAAGACTATTGGGGATAAATTTTTGCCCATACTCAAAATTGAAATAATACATTATTATTTTCCAAACTACAAATCAACCTTATATCATTTGTGTTAATTATGATTTTATTTAAAATAAGGAAATTTAAAAAAAATACTCTTTATAACCTTCTTTAAAAAAATTAAAATTTTTAAAATTTCTGATTTTTTTTCATTCTTCTTAAAATACAAAAAATCATTAACATAATCCCTGCAAACCATTTTTGGATGAATAATTTTCAACATATTTTTAAATGGCAATTTAGATCTTTTATCTTTTAAGCCTTTTGTATGGGTTGCCTCTTTCCCAAAACCTATATTAGAAACTAAATTTACCCTAGGTATTATAGATAAACCGTAATTAGACCACAAAGAAAGCATCCACTGATAATCCCATGTGTCTATTAATCCCATCTTCGTAATGCAAAGTTGCTCAGACCAATATTTTTCAAAATCATTATCATTAATTATATCTCTTAAAAATCTTTTTTTAATAAATAAATCCATTGTCTCCATATTAAAATCATACTTACTCCAAGATTTTCTCCATGTAGCCCAACCCCAAACATGAATGATTTTAGAAAAATAATAATCATCTGAACAACAAAAATCGTCAAACTGAAAATTACTGCCTCCAATATGCATAATCCTTTCATCGTCCTTATATCTCTCCAATAATTCCTCACAAAACCAAAAAAAGCCTTGACTAGGCAAGCAATCGTCTTCTAAAATAATACCCTGCTCTTCATTGTCAAAAAACCAAGTTATAGCTTCACTAACTGCTTTACCACAACCTAAATTTCTATCCCTAAACAAAGTTTTCACCTCACAATCCCAGTTAATGTTATTTAGAACATAACTACGAACATTATCAACCTTCTCCTTTTCACCCTCTACACCTTCTCTAGCACCGTCAGATGCAACATATAATCTAGGGGGTTTAGCCTCTGAAATAGCAGAAAAGACCTGCTTGGCTGTATCAAGTCTATTAAAGGTTAGAAATAAAACTGGAGTGTTAAGATTTTTGTTCATACTTTAAAGAAAAAAATTGTATAACTATTTTAAAATTGCAACACAGTTCTGATAGGCGAATATTTCATTTGATGTCGGGTTGTACTTATCAATTTTTAAAAGACCAGAAGGAAGTAGTCTATACAAGTCATAATCATCTGATAATAAGTCGTAAAAATCCTTAAAATGCAACTTTAAAAAACTGTTAACTTGAGTAAACTCAAATTGAATTATGTTAATTTTTTTATTCATAATTGCATTTTTTGCTCCTTTCAACACCTCTAACTCATATCCTTCAACATCTATTTTTAAAAAGTCAACATGAAGTATATCATTCTCATCTATAAAATTATCTACAGTAGAAACATCCACTTCACAGACACTAGATTCTTTTTTATAAGCTGAGTCAAAAACATTAAAACTTAAACTAGCATGAGAAGATCCTTTAGATCCGGAGTAGTCGTAAAGATTCATTTTTGATTTCTCTGAAGATAAGGCTAAATTGAAGACATTAACATTGTCAAAATTTTTCAAATTCAAACTTAAACTTCTAAATGTTTCAGGGTGAGGCTCAAAAGAAAAAATAGTACTATTTTTTATGTTGTTTAAAATAGTTTTAGTATAATCGCCCTTATTAGCACCAACATCAAAAACTATGAAATTATCTTTTTTTAATGCTCTAGGTAAAACATGTTTTTTAATAAAATTTTCCTCTCCACTTACTTTCATGTTTTTATAATTATAAAAACCTAAACCTCTTAAAGATAGATTAAATAAAAAATTATTAAACTTTAAAAAAGCATTTCTACCAAAAACATAAGCGTGAATCTTAAAAACAAAATCTAATATTTTCCTCATATAGTTTACTATTTTTTTCTTAATTTTAACAAAACAATAACGGGAGCAGAGACCATTATGTATGACACAACAGTAGCAATAGCCGCCCCACTAATTCCCATCCTTGGAATTAATATTATATTCAAAGCAATATTTAATATAGCACCGAATAAAGTAATGGAAAAGTATGTTTTTATATAATTCTCAGCTAATAAATATTTACCAACTACTACACCAAGGAAAACACCAACAGTAGACCAGACATAAATAGCTAAAACTGGTATAGCTGATATATATTGCTCTCCAAATAGTCTTAATATTAAAGGTTTTGCTAGTAGCGTTACAACAATAGATATTGAAACAGCTAGAGCAAACATTAACAGGAATAATTTTTTCAACCTGCTAGCATACGAAGCTCTGTCTGTTTTTCTAGCATTAATAACAGCTGGAAAAAGAGAAGTACAGATAATTACCGGAATGAAATTCCAAACCTCCGACAACTTAGTAGCTACAGAATAAATACCAACAGCTGACTCATCTATCATCATTTTAATAATAACCTGGTCTATTCTCATGTAGATAGAGACTGAAACACTGGTTAACATTAAAAGCCATGACCCTGAAAGTATCTTTTTGGCTAAAGGATATTTAAACTTCCAGTCCATTATTCTCAACTTTGAAGACCTGTATGAAATTATTAAAAATACACTTAACAATACTGATTCTAGCACATAAATAGCCACAAGCCAAATAACTCCCATTCCAGAGACAATCATAACAACCTTTAAAATTGAAGCTAATGCTGAGGATAGTAATTGAGCTTTAACATTCTTTTTAGCTTCAACATTGGATTGGAAAAATATCGAAATAACATTAAAAGAATGAAAGACAAAAGTAAAAGAATGAAGGATTACTAGAAACTTAATAAGCGGTGATGACTCTATAGATAGAATAACTATAGAGCTAACAAGTAATGTTAAAAAACCACCTATTAACTTTAACCTAAAAGAAGTCCCCATTAGCTCATCCCTCTTTTCTGGATACTTAACTAAATCCCTATTTAAAATACTGTCTACTCCTAAAGTTGATATGAAAGCAAAAAGACCAGTAAAAGCTATGGCGTAATTTAAAACGCCATAATTTTCTGGTCCTAAGTATCTAGCCATCCAAACTCCTACAAAAAAAGCAACGCCCAAACTAAACATCTGACCAAAAAACATCCAGCCAGTATTAGCAAAATAGCGCCTAAAGCCCTCGTGACCTAAAACCCAACGCCATTTCATTGGAACAAATCGCTCTAATTTTAGAAAAATATTATCTAGCATATAAACTTTTATAAAAACAAAAAAATCCCTTGCAAACAAATTAAATCCCAATCTTCCAAGAACCTCTTTCCAAAAAAGCCTCAATAGTTTGACGCTTAGCTTTATTAATTAAATTTGGATAAGAAAGTTTCTTTCTTTTAGCATATTCTGACAAAGTAACAATGTCTTTTCCCTCTAAATAAGCTAATCTTTTATAGTAACTATTGCAAAGCGCTTTACCAATAATTTCTTCCATAAGATCAGTCTTTCCACTTTTATCAAACTCTTTAAAAGCCTCATAATATTTTGCCCTATCAATAACTTTAATATTAATAGGAACATATCCATCTCTAATTAACAAATAATTATTAGCTACTCTTCCCATTCGACCATTACCATCAACAAAAGGGTGAATATTTTCCAAAGTTAAATGAAATTTAGCTAAACGCTTTATAATACTCACAGAAACATTAGACTGATACTCTATTAACATTTTTTCTAATTTTTCTTTAATTTCTTCTGGAGCTGGAGCAATATGAGAAGCTACTCGAACATATTCCCCCTTTTGCCTGAATCTTCCGGCTATTTCATCTCTAATGCCTGTTAACAACATCTTATGCAAAGACAACATAATATCTAAAGAAAATTCTTCTTCTTTAGCTTTTTGATTAATAAAAAAAACTACCTTAGCCAAATTCTTAGCTTCAAAAATTTCTCTCTCACTAACATATCTAACCAAATCAATCTGCATTAATATCTTTTCGGTTTCTTCCAAGGTTAAAGTACTGTTTTCAATAGCATTAGAATCAAAAACTTGTTCCGGGATTTCGGCCTCATTAATTACAGCTAATAAAGCCTCCTTGCCCAAGGATAAAGAATAATAACGCTCTCTAAGATTATTTATTCTACTAAATACATTTAAAACTTTAGGCATATTTTTTATATAAATAATAATACCTATATTATATATTATTTTAACGTTTTTGTCAACATAATCGTTAAAAATAACAAAAAAACACCTTTTTTAACGTTTTTGAACTTAAAAACGTTAACTATTTTCTACTCTTAGTGATAACAAAAAGACCACAAATAATCAATATTATTGGCCAAAACAATGACCAATCTAGGTCAAAATTCCACCAACCCATATTTTTACCAAGATAAAAAACTCCTAAAAGAAAGATTATTATACCAAAAAAATATTTTCTCAAGAAGCAACCAGAAGTAGCGCAACAAGAAAATCCTTTTTTGTCATTATTTTCTTTAATTACAAAGTCCTCTTCACAACCACAATCACAATCGCAATCATGATCTCCGCAATCACAAACCCCTTCATCACAATGACAATCATCACCGCAATCACATTCTGGGCCACAATCACAACCACAATGCTCTAAATTATTTTTTTCTTCCACATTTTTGTTTTCCATAAAATTAAAAATTAATTATAAATAAATTATTTTTTCTTAAAAACTATTATTAAGCCAATTAAAATTAATAATAAAGGCCAAAAATTAATTACTAAAAAATTAAAGGGCCAAAAATTAACAAAGAAAAGGCTAATTCCTACCACAATCAAGAAAGCTCCAAAAAGAAAGCTAAAATTATGACCTCCTAGACCCCGAGAAGCTTTTTTCGTCTTATCTTCTACCTCAATCACTAATTCTTCAATATTATTATGCTTAGAAGCATCTTTAATTGGCATTAATAGGGCAAATAATAGATAAATGATTAAACCCGCTCCTCCGCCGAAAAGTAGAGCTACAAAAATTAAACGAACAATTAACGGATCAATTTCGAAATACTCAGCCAAACCACCGCAAACTCCAAAAATGATTTGATCTTTTCTAGAACGATAAAGTTTTTTTGTTTGATTCATATTTTTATTAGTTATTATTTGACTTTTTTATAAAAAAACATTAATATTAAGTTAATAATCTCATAAGAGATTTTTCCCGCAAGAAGACTAATGTCTAATGCTTACGATTGAGTTATAACTATTTTGTGCCTCCCCGACACAAGTCCCCTATAAACAAAGCCACTTGCGGGCTTTTTTTATTTTATCAATTTCTTATTATTTCTTAAAATTTTCTTTTCAGAAATAATAGAGCGACCAGTCTGTCTTTCTAATTCTTTTCTAGCTATACCAGCAATCCCACCACCCTCCTTAGCGACTATCCTATTTTTATCAAAAGTATCCGGTTTTTTCTTCTTAGAAATTTCTGTAGTTGAGGCTTCGGCCAACATATTTAAAACTAATTCTAAATTTGTCATATTATCACGCAGATTTTCTTTTTTCAAATCCTTTATCTTTTTGTAATCTTTAGTTTTAATACCAGCCCAAGCGAAAGTAATATCATCAGTTAAAATAGCAAATTTATCCGGAGTCTTTACCCCCCTTTTATTCCATTCGTCGGTTAAATCCTTTCTAATTTCAATGCTTTTCAATCTAAGATTAATCCAATCCTTTGAATAACCCTTTTTCAGATAAGTGGCCATAGCCCTCTGAATAGCTCTCTCGGGGTCTTCCACCTCCTCTACTCGCTCATAACCAACTCTGGCTAACCAAAGCTTAAATGGTTCAGCTTTAGGCGATGGAATTGACTGAATAATACGAAAAATGGTTTCAGTATTAGCTGTGTCGGTTAAATAATATTTACCATTCTTAGCTAACATTTTCAATTGTACGATTTCATCGTACACTTCACTTTTTTCATTGTTAATAAGCTTAATCTTTAAATCAGACCAATATCTTTTTGGCACAGAACTATCAGTTAAGATAGCAATTACATCAACTACCGAAAAATACCACTTTTCTTGATCTTCATCCCAAGCCCTACGGATTTCTTGTCCGGAAAATAGAGCTAAGTTTTGTTCTTTTTTTGTCATAATTTTTAAGTTAATTATTATGACTATATATTAATACAAATCAGATAAATTTAACTTAAACTCTAGGTAAATTATTTACCACAACATTTCTTATATTTTTGACCACTGCCACAAGGACACAAATCATTACGACCAACCTTCTCCCCGTCTTCATTTTTAACCTTATCACGAGCCATATCAATAGTTCCAGTAGAGTTTTCTGAAGACCCAGTCTTTCTAATCATTTCTTTAAGAGGGGCCGAATATTTTTTAGCTCTCTCAATAATACTAGGAGCTATAAAATTAGAAACATCCCCGGTCTTGTAGATGGAATAAGCCACCTGTTTCTGGATTAAACCTAGAAGCTCATGATACATTTGATAAGCCTCTTTTTTGTATTCCACCAAAGGATCTCTTTGTCCATAACCCCGAAGACCAATTCCCCTTCTTAAATAATCAACTGTCTCTAGATGTTCTACCCATAGATTATCCATAGAACGTATTAGAATACCTTTTTCAATCTCAATAAAATTAATATCTAGACCAGCAAAGCCCTCTCTCATTTCTTTATATTTATTCTGAGCTAAAGCGGTTAAATAGCTTAATAATTCATTACGAAAATCATCTTTATTACCTTCTTGCTTAGTAATTGAAAAAATTCTTTCCTTCTCCACCTCATTAAGTGGGTAAATAGTTTTAATTGTTTCGTAAATTTCTTGGATATTCCAATCCGAAATATTATCAGCCGAAGTATGAAAAGTAACAGTCTGTAAAATTTCATCTTCAACATATTCTAAAATAATATCTGATAAAAATTTACCATCGGCCTCAACTCCTTCTTTTTGAGAATTATAAACATTCAAAATCTCACGACGCTTCTTATAGACAGCTTCACGATGTTTGTTAATAACATCATCATATTCAACCACATGCTTACGAAGATCAAAATTATTACCCTCTACTCGACGTTGAGCAGATTCAATAGAATTAGACACCATCTTATTCTGAATAGGCATATCTTCTGGTAGCTTTAACATACTCATAACACCCTTTAAACGATCGCCGCCAAAAATACGCATTAAATCGTCATCAGCTGAAATATAAAATTGAGAAGAGCCAGGATCTCCTTGACGACCAGCTCGACCACGAAGCTGATTATCAATACGACGGGATTCGTGACGCTCAGTGCCAATTACATGCAAGCCACCCAATTCTTTAACCTTGGTTTGCTCTTCTTTCTCTGCTGGATTACCACCCAAAATAATATCAACTCCACGACCAGCCATATTAGTAGCTACCGTAATAGCCCCCAATCGACCAGCCTGAGCAATAATTTCAGCTTCTCGGAAATGGTTTTTAGCATTTAAAATATTAGGATGAAGTCCTTCGCGCTCCATCATATCACCCAATAATTCGTTATCTTCAATAGAAACTGTACCGATAAGGATGGGTTGTCCGGTGGCATTTCTCTCTTTAACCTCGCTAATTACCGCCATAAACTTACCTTCTCTGGTTTTATAGATTAAATCATTATAATCCTTTCTAACATTAGGTTTATTGGTTGGAATAACAATGGTTTCAAGTTTATATATTTTATAAAATTCTTCAGCTTCAGTCACGGCAGTACCAGTCATACCAGCTAATTTTGGATACATTCTAAAATAATTTTGAAAAGTAATTGTTGCTAAGGTTTGTGATTCTCTCTGCACCATAACTCCCTCCTTAGCTTCAATAGCTTGATGAAGACCTTCACTATAACGACGGCCTGGCATCATACGACCAGTAAACTCATCAACAATAATAATCTCACCTTCTTTAACAACATAATCTTTATCACGCTTGAATAATACATGAGCTTTCAAGGCTTGTTCAATATTATGAACGTCTTTCACACCCCCAGCTACATAAATATTTTCAACACCTAGAAGTTTTTCCATTTTAGAAATACCTCCCTCAGTCAAGGTGGCGGCTCTCATTTTTTCATCAATATTATAATCGTCATTTTCTTTTAATTGTCTAACGTATTGGGCAAATTGAGCATAGCGATCACTAGACTCTTCAGCTGGAGCACTAATAATAAGCGGGGTTCTAGCTTCATCAATCAAAATGGAATCAACTTCATCAACAATGGCAAAATAAAAATCTCGTTGCACCATTTTTGATAAATCCGAAACCATATTATCTCTTAAATAATCAAAACCAAATTCATTATTAGTACCATAAGTAATATCGCACTTATAAGCTTCACCTCGACTAACTTCTCGGAAAGGCTTCAAACGAGGATCATATTCATTTTCGTTACTCACACTAGGATCATAAACAAAAGCAGTATTATGAACAATAACACCAGTACTAAGACCCAAAGAATGATATAGCGGAGCCATCCAACCAGCACCAACCTTAGACAAATAATCATTAACTGTTACTAAATGAACTCCCTTACCCAATAAAGCATTTAAATATAGAGGTAAGGTAGCTACCAAGGTTTTTCCTTCTCCAGTTTTCATTTCGGCAATTTGTCCCCGATGTAGCACAATACCTCCCACTAATTGAACATCATAATGCCTTTGAC
The DNA here is from genome assembly GCA_964608425.1 of uncultured Gammaproteobacteria bacterium. GTDB lineage: Bacteria > Patescibacteriota > Patescibacteriia > Patescibacteriales > UBA12465. Next base: position 26,145 of record CAZSNN010000007.1, read on the forward strand.
CAAGCACCCTAGAAGAAGCTTCTCTAATATTGGCAAAAGCCTCTGGTAAAACTTCGTCTAATAATTTTTGCTCCTCCTCGGGAGAATATTTTTTTTCTTCACCCTCAAAAGAACCTAATCTTTTTTTAAGTTCAAAGGTTTTTTCTTTTAATTCTTCTAAACTCTTCTTTTGACACTCTTCTTCCAAAGAATTAATTTTATCAATTGTTGGTTGAAGCGATTTAATAATTTTTAAATTCGGATCACCAAATATTTTATCCCAAATTCCCATATATAATTAAATTAATATTATTTTCCTCTTTTTTGATCTACTTTTTTTTCTTTTCTTTTTTTGATCATTATAATTAAATGATCTTTAACTTTATCAATAGCTTTATTAATAGTTTTTTCGGTTTTTTCAACTCTTAATAATCCCCCAGGGATAGATAAATTAACCTCAGCTCGATAAATTTTGCCGTTGGCTTGTTTAATTAGAGAATGCTCCAATTCAACATCACAATTAGTTACCACTAAATCGCCTAGATATTTTTCTAGCATATTCATTTTATCTTCCGCGTATTTTTTGATTTCATCACTTAACTCTATTTTAGTTGCTTTAATTTTTACTTGCATATTTTTATTTTTAATTATAATTAACTAAATAATTTTAAGATATCTTTAAAGGTTACCCAAACAACTAAGGCCATCAACAGAACAAAACCTAAATTATGAAAAACAGCCTCTACTTCTTGCTTAACTGGTCGTCCTTTAATTTTTTCTATTAAAAGAAATAATAATCGACCGCCATCTAAGGCTGGAAAAGGCAGGATATTAATAATAGCTAAATTTATAGACAATAAGGCGGTAAATTGAATTAGATAGATAAATCCCATTCTAGCCATCTGTCCAGTTAAATCAGCGATACCAATTGGACCAGCTACCTCCACTCCAGCTGGCTGACCAATAATTAAATTTTTAATTATTTCATAAAAGGCATAAAGAATTGCCCAGGTCAAATATCCAGTCATTTTAATCCCTTCCCAAATAGCTTGGTACCAGGGATATTTAATAATTCCAGTTTGAGAGAAAGCTACTCCAATTATTTTTTGTCCAGTCTCTTCGTTAATTCGAGGAATGATCTCAAACTCCTTCATTTCACCAGCGCGGTCAACAACCAAATCAATTGATTCGTTTCGATTATTAGAAATCAAATTGATAATGTCAGCCTCTTCTTTAATATCTTGCCCATCAATTTTTAAAATAGAATCGGAAGACTGAAGACCGGCCTCCATAGCTGGAGAGTCTGGTAAAACTTGAACTATTTGAATTTTTTCATCATAGATTTTAACCGACTTGGGAAGATTTTCTTTATCAATGGCCTGAGGAAAACCGATTATTAAACCCAAGGAAATTAACACCGAAGCTAAGGCAATATTCATAATTACGCCAGCTGATAAAATAATAGCTCTCTTCCAAGGTCTTTTAGCTGAAAAACTATCAGTTTCATCATGACTATCTCCATCCTGCCCTTTAATTCTAACAAATCCTCCCAAAGGAATAGCATTAATAGAATAAATGGTATCACTATTATCGGTTACTTGTTTTTTCCCCCAAACTTTTTTCCATTTTTTATTTTTATCACGATAGATTCCAAAAATTCTAGGAGGAAACCCAAAGCCAAATTCTTCCGCTTTAACTCCTAATCTTCTAGCTGAAAAAAAATGTCCAAACTCATGCACAAAAACTAATAACGACAAAACAACTAGAAATATTATTATTGTTATAAACATAAAATAAATTTATTATTTTTCTAAATTAAATTTCCATAATCTCGGCCTCCTTTTTATCTCGGATAGCCTTAATTTCATCGTTTAATTTAGAAATTTCTTCGTCCAATTCCTTAATAAAACGAAACTTATCATCCTCTCCAATTTCTTTATCATCAAAAGCTTCTTCAATAGAGCTTTTAATTTCATCTCTCAATTGCCGAGCCGAAATTTTAGCTTTTTCTTGTTTTTCATTAACCTTTTTTACTGACTCCAATCTATTTTCTTCAGTCATTTGTGGAATAGTTATTCTAATCTTATCCCCCTCATTTACTACGCCTACTCCCAAATTTGCTTCAATAATAGCTTTTTCAATATTTTTAGAGACACTTTTATCCCAAGGAGCTAAAATCATACTACGAGCATCACTAACCGAAATATTAGCTACGGCATTCATTGGATTTTTAACTCCATAAGCTTCCACAAAAACTCCGTCTAAAATAGCGGGGTTAGCTCGACCGACTTTAACATTAAGAATATCTTTTTTAAAAAAATCAATTACTTTAGAAAAATCTTCTTGTTTGTTTTGAATATACGAGTTCATAATATTATGATTAATTATAAATAATTTATTAATTTTTTATTTTTTTAACACCTAAATAAACAATATTAGGATTATTAAAATCTATTAACAAAGATGTACCAGCCCTACTAGTTGGTAATTTTTTAACTGTCCAGGTACTGCCATTATCGGAAGATCGATAAAAAGAAGTGCTAGTTATATAATATAATTCCTGACTATTTTGGGGATTAACGGCAATAGCATTAATAGAGGAATCTTTTTCTGGAGTTAATAATGATAATTTTGCCCAACTAGCCCCTTCATCAAAAGATCTTAAGATAACTTTATCAGTAGCCAAAAGCAAAGAACCATCTTGTTTTGAATAAATCAAATCTCTAAAATTAATTCCTAGATTAAACTCTTTTAATTCTTTATTATAATCAGTCCAATTAGTGTTATCAAATTGATTACGATATTGTTCTAATTGCTCTAAAGTAGCTCCTCCGGCTGAATTAAATTTGTAAATTCCGTTCTTGGAAGTAGCTACAAAAACTGAACGACTATCCTTAGGATTAACAATAATTTTTTCCACCCCATTAGTAAGTCTTTGAATAGCTTTCCAACTAACTCCACCATCTAAACTACGTAAAATATCACCTCGAGAAGTTCCGAGATAAACGACATTATTACTATAATGATCTAGAGCAACCGCTGAAACTAAAACATCAGCATTATTATCATAATAAGTTTGAACAAAATTTCTACCACAATCTTCGCTTTTATATAATTTATTCTCTAAAGCCACAAATAAATTACACTTATCTTTACTATCAATAGCCACATCATTAATGGTGGTGTTGCCTGGCAATGCTAAAATCTTATTCCAACCACGAGCGACATTATAGGTATAATATAAACCATCCCCAATAGTAGCTAAATAGACCGCTCCACTATCGCTAGGATCCACTATCATCTTCTTTACGTCAACTGAAGCAATTGTTCCAGGAGCACCAGAAATAGTTGGGATATAGGGCATTTGTCGCCAAACATCCCCTTTATTATTAGAAATATAAACTCCACCGTCTAAAGTAGTTCCTCCTTTAGTTTTAATATTCAAAGAACATCCACTCAAAAAAACTAGGGAAAAAAGAACCGAGAATAAAGAAATAAGTTTAATTTTGTTCATATTTTTAAATTAATTTTTATGACCTTTAACCCCTATTTTCAAACAAAGGCTGGTCTATTATTATATAATATTTAAATATTTACTGCAATATACTCCAAAACCGACCTAAAACCAATATTAGCTGATAGTAAATTTTTTCCCTCTCTGATAATCAAATACCTTTCTTTGATTTTTATTAAATCAAGACTATCTCTATTAATATTCTTTAATTTATCAATGGCAAAATCGTGTCTAACATAATCATATTGATTATAATTAATAAAAATTAAGTCCCTAATAACTGATTGCCAAATTTCCAGAATATCAAAATTATCTTTAATAATATCTTTTTTTATTAAACTATCAATCATTTTGATTCGATCAGAGAAATTACCATCTAAAAATTCTAAAAAATTAGAAACTATTTCTTGATAACATCTATAAGAATCTTTATTGTTTAAAAAATTAAGAGCTATTTCTGGGCGACCTAAAGATATTCTAGATAAATCTTTAGCCAAGCTTGGAGAAACTCCCAAATCTTCTGAGAGCTTTTTATAAATAACGTCAGTTGAAACTGGAAAAAAATTAATAATTTGTCCACGAGAAATAATTGTAGCCGGAAGATTATCAATATTATTAACTGTTAAAATTATTAAAGTTTTCCCTTTGTTTTCTTCTAAAACTTTTAGCAAAGCATTGGCTGAATTTTCGTTTAGGTTTTCTGCTTCCTTTATAATAGCAGCTTTATAAGAATTCAAAAAAGTTCCAGATTGAAATTTTTCTATCAATTCCCTAATTTGATCAATCGAAATATTTTTTTTATCAATGTTTTTTTCAATTACAAAAAAATCACTATTTATTTCTAAAAAATTAGCTTTTTGCTTTAAGTCAGGACGATCTTTTAAAAAAACATTCTTTACTAAATCTTGAGCAGTAGAAAATTTACCCAAACCCCTAGGTCCAGAAAAAATATAAAAATTAGCAATATTGTCATTGCTCAAACTTTTATCCAAAAAATCAATTGCCCTTTGATTTCCAATAATTGACCAATCAAAATTCATAAAAAATTAAATAATTTTTCTAATTTCTTTTTTCTTCTTCATTCCAGTAATGGGTAGAGAAAAATAAAAAGTACTTCCCTTGTCGATAATAGAGTCAAACCAAATTTTTCCGTCAACATAATCAAGAATAGCTTTAACCAAATAAAGACCAATTCCAACCCCACCAACATTTTTCCTCTTAACATTACTAGCCCTAAATAATTTGGAGAAAATCTTATCTTGTTGCTCTTCTGGAATACCACAACCATCGTCAGAGATTTTAAAAACAATATGTTTTTCCGTCGGATCGAGATAAGCCTCTAAAGAAATCCTTCCAGCCTCATTAGTATAGGAAATAGCATTGGAAATAATAACCTGCAATATTAAAGAGAAAAGCTTTTCATCAGCTTCAATCTTAGGAATATTCTTTCCAAATTTTGAAGTTAATTTTAATTTTTTAGCCTTAATTATTAAATCCTGTGATTTAATAAATTTCTTAGAAATAACAACTAAATCTACTAGCGCTGGTTCAATTACAAAAGTTCCAGCCTCTATTCGGGAAATATTTAAAAGCGAGTTAACTAAATTAGTCATATATTGATTACCAGCAGCTATCTCTTTAATATATTGTTTTTGTCTAACATTTAATTCTCCAGTGTCCCCAGATAAAAGTAGCTCGGTATACCAATTCATGGAAGTAAGAGGAGTCCTTAATTGATGAGAGGCCAGAGAAATAAATTCTGATTTGGCTAACTCATTTTCTTTTTCTCTAGTAATATCGATATTTACTCCAATCATTTTAATTGGGGCACCATTTTCATCTTTAAAGGGTTGAGCAAAAGTATTAATATATTTTTCTTTACCACTTGGACAAATAATTCTAAAAGAAGAATCTAAATGAATTCCAAAATTAGCTGATCTTTGACATTCAGTATTTATCTTATCAATGTCATCGGGATGAATTAATGACTCCCACTCTCCACGCTTACCTTTAAATTTGCCCTTTTCAACCTCATAAATCTTATACATTTGATCGTCCCAAATAAACTTTTCGGTTTTTAAATCTAATTCCCAAACTCCAATTTCAGCGGCTTCGATAGCCAATTTAAAACGATAAAATAAGTTTTTAAAATCGTCTTTACTTTTTTCTAAATTTTCCTGTAATTTCTTTTGATTAGTTATATCTTGCAAAATTATTAAATAAGCAGAATTTCTATCACCATGTCCATTCAATAAGTTAACATAAACATTTAAATACATGGACCTTTCTTTTATAAAAATAGTGCCCATACCATCTTTTTTAATAATCTTTTCTATCTTGTTCCAATAAGGAAAAATCTCTTTAATATTTTTTCCAAAAAAATGATGATCAACCTTAATAATTTCTCGGGCTAAAGGATTAGCATCTATTATCCTATTAGATTTATCAACTACTAAAATGCCCTCTAAAATTCTTTCAATAATCAGATTTCTAGCTACTGGAAGTAAGTCCAATATCTTCCCGCGAAAAATAGCCAAAGCAAACAAAGCCCCAGCCAAGGAAAAGGATAACACAGTAATATCAATGCCCGGTAAAGGATTAAAGCCAAAGAGATAGACTGCATTTATTACCAAGGGAAAAGAAAACCCGATTAATATAATAATTGATTGCTTAATATATTTTCTCCCAAAAACAAAAAAAGATCTAATAAATAAGGCTATTGCTAATAAAATTAAGATATAAGAAAAAGGAACATGAAAAAATCGATGCCAAATTCCATAATCATAAATCAAGGGCCTAATTCCAAAAAGCACTTCTTCGCCTAAACTAACGTTTTGCCAAATTAATCCGTTAGTTCTGGTTGTAAATACTAGCACCAATGTAATAACAGGGATTAAAAACAGCAAATAAAAAAATTTTGATTTAATAACTTTACCAAAGCTATTAAAATGCAAAGAAAAAACAAATATCAGAACTGGTAAAAAAACAATTCCAAAATAACTTAATTGCGAGAACAATAACTTATTTTCAAAAGACTTAGCGGAAATATCCAAAAAACTAAATAAAGACCAAATAAAAACAGAAAGAATCAAAAAAAAGAAATAAACCCCACTATCATTTTTTCTGTTTTTCCAAGAAACTATCACTAATGAAAAAGAAATAAAGACGGACAACAGAAACAAAAATGAATAAATATTAAAAGAAAATAATTCCATATATTTTATATTTTTTAGATATTTTTAATACTATAATTATACTATAAAAACAATTTTTCTCAAAATATTTTAAAGACAATTAAAAATGCCGCCTGTTATTTACAGCCGGCTTTATCAGGAATCTTGCAAGAATAGTGTCTAATGAAATGGGTACCTTCCATT
>CAZSNN010000008.1:0-30271 GCA_964608425.1 uncultured Gammaproteobacteria bacterium
ATTATGCCCCCGTCATATTTATATTTAGCTACAGCGAAATAAAAAGTTGGAGTTGCGGCCAAACCAATATCAATAACGTTGGCTCCGGCGTCCAAGAGGCCTTTAATTAAATATTTTTTTAGAATAGGGGAGGATGTTCTCATGTCGGAGGCAACTACAATATTTAATTTTTTATTTTTTTTATTTTTAAGATCTTGTTGACGTAACTCAATATAGGCTAGGCCTAATTTATAAGCAGTATTTTTATCTAAATCCTTTTGGTAAATTCCTCTAATATCGTAAGCTTTAAAAATAGAAGGATTAGTTAGCATATTTTTTATTTTTAATTATATGATAAACAATTCCTAGCCCTAGCGAAGCAATTATCAAAGAGAAAATCCATCCAACGCAGGGGACAAGAACGATTAATGAAACAAAAATTATTCCAATAGAGATTTTTAAAAAGTCCGGTGTTTTTTCTCGGTGAAAATATTTAAAAATATAATCACCCAGGGCCATGGCAATAATTATTTTTCCTAAGTATAGGACTAGTCCCCAGAAAATTAATAATATTATAGCCAAAGGAATTCCTATTATTGTTATCAGTAATAATATAATGGCTAGAGGAGTTAAAAATAATATTATTATGCCCGGAAGAATTAATTTATAATTTTCTTTTATAAAAATATTTTTTAAACTAGTTATTTTATTTTTAAATAATATGTTAATGATTAGAGCAATAACTAAAGAGGAAAAAATAGAAAAAAATATTTTGTTAGTTTTTGATTTTTGTTTGTTGTTTTTTAGGGGTTCGTTTTTATAAATTTCGCCGGAAATTTTGTCAGTTTTAATAATAGCATCTTGACCTCCTTTATAATTTAATTTTCCCATAATTTCAGCCGATTCTTCTATTTGTAGAATATTATAATATTTTTTTCTTTTTATTTGATCCAAGGTTAAGTTTGCATCTTTTTCAATCGATCCTCTGATTAAGATACTACTAGCCTCTCCATGAAGACTTCCTTTTATTTTTCCATTGAATTCGGAACTCGCAGCTAAAAACATCAAGTCTTGCCCAACGTTAGAATTTTCTCCAAAAATTAAATTTTCTCCTAATATATTTACATTTCTACCAATATTTCCAGAAATATCAGCCAAGCTGGAAAGAGTTCTTAGGTTTCCATCAACTTGTCCATTTATTTTTAAATTTTGAGAAATAGTGATAATATCTCCAGAAACTTTTCCATTGATTTGAACATTGTTGGCCACTCCAATAACATCTCCCAAGACTTCGCCCTCAATAGTAAGACTTTTGGCAGCAAAATAGAAATTTCCTTCTACAACCTCGTCTTTGGCTATATAAATAAAATCGTTAGATTTCATGACGTAGGCTCTAGAAATAAAAGGAAATAAAAGAAAAGTTAATAAAAATAATAAATAATAGCCTTTTTTCATAGTTTTTGTTTTTTATTTTTTTAAGTTATAATAACCTAATAGGATTATTAATTTATTTTTATTATATATTAAAAAGATGCGACAGGCAATATTAGAAATTATAAAAAACATTGATAGAATAAAAACATCAGAAGACCTGAGCGTTTTTAAAAGAGAGCTATCTAAAAAATATAGCTTCTCTATTTTACTAAATTCGGATATTTTGCGAGAATATTTTTTATTAATAAAAGAGGGAAAAATAAATAAAAATTGGCTAGAAAAATATGGAGATTTTTTTCTTTCTTTGTTAAAAAAAAGAGCGATCAGAACTTTGTCGGGCATTGCTCCAGTGGCGGTTTTAACTAAGCCTTATCCTTGCCCAGGAAAATGCGCTTATTGTCCACAAAAACCGGATGTCCCCGTCAGTTATTTGCCTAATGAGCCGGCCGTTATGCGAGCTATTAGATTAAAGTTTAATCCTTATTTACAAACAGTATATAGACTGAAGGCTTTGGAAAACAATGGTCATGAGCCTAATAAAATAGAGCTAATTGTTATTGGAGGAACTTGGAGCTATTTGCCTACTAAATATAAATATTGGTATATATTAAATTGCTTTAAGGCTGTTAATGATTATCAAAAAATTAAAAAAGAAATAAAAATAGAGAAGAGTGAAAAGCCAGTTAATCCTAAAAGAGTTATTAAAAATAGTTATAATCAATCTCTTGGGTTAGATGAAATGAAAAAACTTTTAAAACAGGAGCAGAGAAAAAACGAAAAATCTCTTTATGGAATTATTGGTTTAACACTAGAAACTCGTCCAGATTATTTAACAGAAAAAGAATTAATAGAGATGAGAGAATTAGGCTGTACTCGGGTAGAAATTGGAGTTCAGGCAATTGATGATAAGATTTTGAAATTAAATAGAAGAGGTCATAATGTAGAGGCTATTAATCAGGCTACTAAAAAATTAAAACAATTTGGTTTTAAGGTTACTTATCATTTTATGCCAGCCCTCCCAGGGTCTAGCCCAAAAAAAGATATTGAGATGTTTAAAGATATTTATAGTGATCCAAGATTTCAGCCCGATCAAATTAAGTTTTATCCAACTGTCGTTGTTAAAAATAGCTTATTGTATACTTGGTGGAAAAAGGGGAAATATAAACCTTATACTGACGAAGAATTAGAGTATGTTATTATAGAATGCAAAAAATTAGTTCCGGTTTATACTAGAATTATTAGATTAATTAGAGATATACCCGGAGAATCAATTGAGGCTGGAAATAAAATTACTAATTTAAGACAAGTAATTAAAGACAAAGGGATTTCTTGTAATTGTATTCGTTGTCGAGAAGCAAAAAATAAAATAATTAATGAAAAAAATATTAAATTAAATGTTTTAAAATATTTAGCTTCTGACGGTGTAGAATATTTTATTAGTTTTGATAGTTTGGATAACAAAACTTTATATGGTTTTTGTCGATTAAGAATTGATTTTTCTAGTAAAGTAGCGCCAGCTATAATCAGAGAACTTCATGTTTATGGGCAATTAGTTCCTGTTGGCGGAAAAACAAAAATTCAGCATCGAGGCTTGGGGAAAAAATTAATGGCCGAGGCTGAAAAAATTGCCCAGAAAAATAAAGCTGAAAAAATTGCTGTTATCTCAGGTGTTGGAGTAAGGGGATATTATAAAAAATTGGGTTATAGATTAAAAAATAACTACATGATAAAAATAATTAAGTAGAGCTTTGATTATGAATATAAGAAAAAATAAAAAACCAGGATTTACTTTAATTGAGCTTTTGGTGGTAATTGCTATTATTGGTATTTTGGCTACTTTGGCAGTAGTTTCTTTGCAGCAGGCTAGAAAAAATGCTCGTGATGTTAAGAGGGTTGCTGATATTAAGCAAATACAAACTGCTTTAGAATTATATTTTAATGATCAGGGATATTATCCGGCCTCTACTTCTGTCACTTCTTCAATCTCTTATGGACCTTTTGTCTATATGGCGACTCTGCCTAAGGCGCCACTTCCAGCTGATGGGAATTGCAGCTCAGATAGTAATCAATATGTTTATTCAGAACAGGGTGCCGACAATGGATCTTATTCTATCTCTTTTTGTTTAGGTAGCAAAACTGGATCATTAGAGGGGGAGAGTAAATGTGCTTTTCCTGGTGGTGTTTATAATTTTTCTTGCACTGAGGAAGAGGAGGCTCCTGATATTGCTAAAGGAAATATTTATCAAGGAGGGGTAATTTTTTATTTAGATTCAGGCTGGGGATTAGTTGTTTCTACTATTGATCAAGGGTTTTCTAAATTCAGTGACGCTTCCGGAGAAGCCGGTACTAATTATTATATTGGTAGTGGAGAGGACAATACTTTGGCAATCATTTCTCAGATCGGTCATACTATTAGTGCTGCTAAGGTTTGTAGTGATTTATCTTTGGAGGGGTATGATGATTGGTTTTTGCCAAGCAGAGACGAATTAATTGAAGTTTTTGAAGAAGTTAGTGAAGAAGCTGATATCTATGGAGGTTATTGGAGCTCTAGTGAATATGATCTTTTAGGTGGAGCTGTAGTAGTTTCGGGGGGCTTTTATAGTGCTTCTTATTACGACGATGCTAAAGGGATACACAATTCAGTTAGATGTATCAGAAAATTTACTTTTTAAATTTTTGACACTAAGCAAAAATTAACCTATTATTAAGTTATTAAAACTAATTATTTTATATGATTTTTAATAAAAACTTATCAATTAGTGATGCCGAATTATTTAATCTTATTAATAAGGAAACTGAGCGGCAAGAAAATGAAATAGAATTAATTGCTTCAGAAAACTATGCTTCTCCAGCTGTTTTAGAGGCTATGAACTCTTCGTTGAATAATAAATATAGCGAAGGTTATTCTGGCAAAAGGTATTATGGAGGAAATCAGGTAATTGATGAAGTAGAGATTTTAGCTATCAATAGGTTAAAGCAACTTTTTAAGGCTGAACATGCCAATGTTCAACCATTGTCAGGCTCTCCGGCTAACGCTGCTGTTTATATGGCTTTTTTAGAACCGGGTGATAAGGTTTTGGGATTAAAACTTGATCATGGTGGACATTTATCTCACGGGCATCCTATTAATTTTTCTGGCCGATTATATAATTTTGTTCAATATGAATTAAATGAAGACGGAATAATTGACATGGATAAAGTTCGGGAGATTGCCTTAAAAGAAAAACCAAAGATGATTGTGGCCGGGTTTAGTGCTTACTCACGAAATTTAGATTGGAAAAAATTTAAAGAAATTGCTGATGAGGTTGGAGCTTATACCTTTGCTGATATTGCTCATATTGCTGGACTTGTTGCGAGGGGTGTTTTAGAAAGCCCCGTTCCTTATTTTGATGTTGTCTCTAGTACCACCCATAAAACATTGAGAGGCCCTCGTGGTGCTTTCATTTTATGTAAAGAAAAGTATGCCAAGCAGGTTGATCGAGCCGTTTTTCCTGGAATGCAAGGAGGCCCACATGAACATATTATAGCGGCCGAAGCTGTAGCTTTTAAAGAAGCTTTAGAGCCGGAATTTAAGAATTATTGTCAGCAAATTATAAAAAATTCTCAGAAAATGGCTGAAAACTTTTTAAATTTAGGCTACAATATTGTTTCTGGGGGGACAGATAATCATTTAATGGTTTTAGATTTAAGAAATAAAAATATTTCTGGGTTGGAGGCGGAAAAAGCTCTAGAGAGTGTTGGTATATCAGTTTCTCGCTCAACTATTCCTAATGATCCAGCTCCTCCTATGAAACCCTCAGGGATTAGAATTGGAACCCCAGCTATTACTACTAGAGGGTTTAAAGAAGAAGAAGTTTTAAAGGTTGTTGAAATAATTGATTTAGCTTTCAAGAATAGAGATAATGAAAAATTTTTAGAAAACTTAAAATTGGAAGTTAAGAGTTTGTGTAAGAAATTTCCTATTTATAAATAATAATTTTTTAAAGATGAAAATAATTGATGGAAAAAAAATATCTGAAAAAATAAAAGATGAATTAGCAAAAAATGTTTATAATCAAATAAAGGATGGTTCTCGCCATCCTAGCTTGGCCGTTATTTTGGTTGGACAAAGGGATGATTCTAAATTGTATGTCTCTTTAAAAGAAAGGTCCGCTAAAGAAGTTGGAATTGATTCTAGTCTTTATTTAATAGACGAAAAGGAGGACGAAAAAAATATTATTGATACTATTAAATTTTTAAATCAAGACAAAAGTATTGATGGCATTTTAGTTCAATTGCCACTTCCTAAAAAATTTAATACTGATAAAATTCTGCAAACAATTTCTCCCGATAAAGACATTGATGGCTTTAGTCTAAGTAAAAATAAAATGTTTTTTTCTCCGGTTATGATGGCTATCAAATATAGTTTAAAGGAAACCAAAAAAGATTTAAAAGATAAAAAGGCTTTTTTATTTTTTAATTCGGATATTTTTAAAAAAGAAGTTCAGGATTTTTTAAAAAAAGAAGGGATTATTTTATCGGCTATTTCCAGCCAAGAATTTCAAGAGATTAAAAAAAACAAGAAACAATTAGAAAATCTAAAAGAAAAAGTTAAAAAATGCCAAATTTTAATTAGTGCCGTTGGTAATCCATGGTTTATTAATAAAGATTTTTTATCAGATGATATGATTGTGATCGATATTGGAATAATTAAAAAGGAAGGCCAGATTTTAGGCGATATAAAATGTTCTGATACAGAAGAATTGTCTGGTTATATTACTCCGGTGCCCGGTGGTATTGGGCCTATTACCGTCGCTTGTTTATTAGAAAATGTTTTTAAAGCCTTTATGTATGGAAAATAATTCTCTAGATATAAATAAAATAAAAGAATTATTAAAAAAGTATTATGGCTTTTCTGATTTTCGATTGGGACAAGAGAGAGCTATTTTAAATATTTTAGACAAGAAAGACTCAGTTGTTATTATGCCAACGGGTGGAGGCAAGTCTTTAATTTTTCAATTGCCTTCATTAGTCCTAGATGGAGTAACTATAGTAGTTTCTCCCTTGATTGCTTTAATGAAAGATCAAGTTGATTCTCTAACTAAGCTTGGTATCCCTGTTACTTTTATTAATTCGTCAATTTCTTTGTCGGAAACTAATGAAAGATTAGAACAAATAAAAAATGGTTTTTATAAAATAGTTTATGTAGCCCCAGAAAGATTTTACAATCAATCTTTTATTGAAGCCCTAAGCAATATAAAAATTTCTTTATTCGCTATTGACGAGGCTCATTGTATTAGTCAGTGGGGCCATGATTTTCGTCCTAGCTATTTAAGATTAAAAAGCGTTATTGATTTTTTAAAAAATCCGCCTGTAGTAGCATTAACGGCTACCGCAACTATTGATGTTAAAAATGATATAGCAAAGCAATTAAATTTGAAAAATCCAGATGTGATTGTAACAGGATTTGCCCGAGAAAATATTCAATTTGGAGTAATCCAAACTTCCACTAATCGTAAAATCGATTTTATTTTAGAAGCTATTTTAGGATCTCCAGAGGGATCGGGAATTGTTTATGTGGGGACTAGAGCTAAGGCCGATGAAATTTTAGAGAGATTATTGGAAAATGGAATTGAGGCGGTCGCTTATCACGCCGGGATGGATTCTGACAGTCGAGAGTGGGTACAAAATAATTTTATGACCGGCAAGGCCAGGGTGGTTGTGGCTACCAACGCTTTTGGTATGGGTATAAACAAGAAGGATATTCGTTTTGTCATCCATAGTGATTTACCAGGAACAATTGAGGCTTATTATCAAGAAGCCGGTCGAGCCGGTCGAGATGGTTTGCCAAGTTTTTGTTTGCTTTTGTACTCTCCTAGTGATAGATACTTAAGAGAATTTTTTATAAAGGGAGACAATCCTGAACCAGAATTAATTATTAAAATTTATGAAAAGCTTTTAGAGAAAGAAGACTCTTTGGAAAATACTTTTAATAAAACAATTCTAATAACTTATTCAGAATTAGCCAAAGATTTGTCGGAAAATGTCCCCGAAATGGCTATCGGTACAGCTTTGAAAATATTAGAAAAAGAGGGATATCTTTCTCGTCCTAGCGAAAAAAGTGGCAATGCCTTTTTGAAATTTAAAGTCGACTTTAATATTTTATTGTCAGCCCTAAGTTCTAGGGCCAAGGTTCAAATAGAGGCTTTGAATAAGGTTTATGATTATTACAAAGAAAAATTAAATGAGGGGGTGGATGTTAATTTAGAAGAATTATCCTCTTTTATTAATATAAAAAAAGACTCTATTTTAAGATTGATAAAGAAATTATTAGAAAAGGACCTAGTTGAATATCGGCCGCCATTTCGAGGGACAGAGATTAGAATATTAAAACGAGTAGAGTCGGAAAAATTGAACTTAGATTTTAAATCTTTGTCAGAAAAATTAAAGAATGCTGAGAAAAGATTGGATGAGATGGAAAATTACACTTATTTTTCTGGTTGTCGGCAGGCCTATATATTAAGATATTTTGGCGAAGAAAATGTTAAAAATTGCGGGAAATGTGACCAATGTCTCAGGGGTTTTTCGGATAAAAAAGAAAATTTTGAACCAATGAAAAATTTTAGACATAAAGAATACTTAATTTAAAAGATTTAAATGAACAGACGTGCTGAAAAATTTTTATTAAAAATTGTTTCCAGTGGCTATGAAAATATTGCCGAGGCTTTTAATGAAACCAGAAAAAAACCAATGAAGCCACTTGTTTATGATATTGTCAGAGATCTGTCAATTAAAGATAATGATAAAATTTTAGATATTGGTTGTGGTAACGGTCGCTTTTTGGAGGTTTTACTTGATAAAAAAAACAGTATTAATTGGAGTTATTTAGGTCTTGATAATAGTACTAAATTAATTGAGTATGCTAAAGAAAAATATGGCAATAAGTTTGAGGTAATTGACATTATTAATTTAAAGAAAACAAAAAAGAATAATTTTAATTATGTTTTTAGCTGGGCTGTCTTTCATCATCTGCCCGGGAATAATTTGAGACTAAAATTTTTACAAGATGTCTATAACTTGATTGGCTCAGAGGGGTTTTTTGTTTTTAGTGTTTGGAAATTAAGAAATAGAAAGAATTTTTTTGGATTAAGTTTAAAATCTTTTTTTGAACAAATTTTGCGAGGAAGAATTCTTGATTTCGGAGATTTAATTTTTAATTGGAAGGGCAATAAAAGTGGTGAAGTTAGGCCTCGATATTATCACGCCTTCTCTAAAAAAAATTTAATAAAGTTAATTTCTAGAACTAATTTTAAAATAGATAGTTTTTTAGAAGATGATTTTAATTATTATTATATTTTAAAAAAATAAAAAATATGAATAAGAAAAAAATGTTAATTGGTTTTATAGGGCAGGGTTTTATTGGTCGAAATATGGCTGATGATTTTGCTGAGAGAGGATATAATATAGTTCGTTATAATAAAAGTGAATTTTTTAAAAATAAAGATTTAATTGGTAACTGTGATGTTGTTTTTATTGCTGTTCCGACTCCCAGTACTCCCAAGGGGTTCGATGATAGTATTTTATTGGATGTAATTAAATTAGTTGGAGATGGAAAAATTGCTGTGATCAAATCAACTATTAAAGTTGGTACAACTGAAAAAATTCAAAAATTATTTCCTAAAAAATTTATTATGCATTCTCCTGAGTTTTTGACTGAAAAAAATGCTAAGAACGATGCTAAATTTCCTGAAAGAAATATCGTTGGCTATACTAAAAAGTCTGAAAAATTTGCGGAGTTAGTTTTGGGGGTTTTGCCTAGCGCTGAACATAATTTTAAGGTTCCTTGTAGGGAAGCCGAACTTTGTAAATATGTGGGTAATACTTTTTTAATGATGAAGGTAGTATTTGCTAATATTATTTTTAATTTAGCCAAAGAAAAAAAGATTGATTATGATAAAGTGATAGAAATGGTTGGATATGATTCTCGTATTGGTCATAGTCATTTAAAAATAAAGCATCAGGGAGGTGTTGGTAAAAAAGACAAGATTGGTCGAGGTGCCGGGGGTCATTGTTTCATAAAAGACATGGCAGCTTTAATTGAAATGTATCAAGAAACCAATAAGGCAGATCAGGAAAATAAATTAGCTTTAAATTTTTTGCAAAGTGCGGTAAAATTTAATAATAGACTTTTATTAAATTCTAAGAAAGACTTAGAACTCTTATTTGGAGTTTATGGAAAAATAAAATAAAAATTATGGCTCTAATTTTTTCTATTTCTGGAATTAGGGGGACTATTGGCCCCGGAACAGATAATTTAAACCCAGAAAATTTAATAAAATTTGTTGCCGCTTTTTCAAAAAGTTTGTCTTTGAATAAAAGAAATAATCGAAGATTAAAAATAGTTATTGGAAGGGATGGTAGAGTTAGCGGAGAAATGTTTTTAAATCTAACTATAAACATTCTCGTTTCTTTGGGGGTGGATGTTTTAAATTTGGGAATGGCAACAACACCAACTGTGGAAATGGCCGTTATTTTGGAGAAAGCTGATGGCGGTGTCATTATTAGTGCTTCGCATAATCCCATGGATTGGAATGCTTTAAAATTATTAAATAATAAAGGAGAATTCTTGAACAAAAAGGAGGGGCAGAACATACTAAAGGAAATTGATAATAAAGAAATAAAATTTGTTGGAGCTAATAATATTGGTAAAGTAGAAAATAATTTTTCTTACCATAACAGGCACATTTTAGAGATTTTGAAACTGCCGTTGATAATGACGGATAAGATAAAAAAATCTAATTTTAAAGTTGTAATCGATGGCATAAATTCGGTTGGATCGTTGGTGGTGCCAGAACTTTTAAAATCTTTAGGTGTTAAAAACATTATCAATATTAATAGCGAAATTAAGGGGAAATTCAATCACAACCCAGAGCCTATTGATAGAAATTTAAAACAATTGTGTTTGGCAGTGAAAAAAAACAAGGCTGATTTGGGAATAGCAGTTGACCCTGATGTTGATCGCTTAGCAATTATTAATGAGAAAGGTCATCCTATTGGAGAGGAATATACCTTGGTTTCTATCGCAGATTATATTTTTAAAAACTTCTCTATTTTTAAAAACAGATATAATAAGAGTAGTGTTTCTAATTTATCATCCTCGATGGCCTTAGAAGATTTAACCATTTCAATTGGCGGAAGATATGAAGCCGCGGCTGTTGGAGAAATAAATGTGGTTGAAAAAATGAAAAAGATTAAGGCCGTAATTGGGGGAGAGGGAAATGGTGGAATAATTTATCCAGAGCTTCATTACGGAAGAGACGCCTTAGTTGGTATTGCTTTGTTTTTAAGTTATTTGTCTACAGAAAATAAAATTTGTTCAGAGCTAAGGGAAAAATTACCAAATTATTTTTTGTTAAAGGAAAAGATAACGCTTAATAATAAGGTTGACTTAAATAAAATATTATTAGCGGTAGAAAAGAAATATCAAACCGAAAAAATATTAAAAATAGATGGAATAAAAATTATTTTTAAAAAAAATAAATCTTGGATTCATTTAAGAAGATCAAACACAGAACCAATTATTAGAATATATTGCGAAGCTAGTAACAAAAAAGAAGCTTTAAAAATTTTTTCAGAGTTGGACTTGTTTATAAAAAGTTTTATTAATTAAAAAAATATGAATAAAATAATAATTTTAGCTGCTGGCAAAGGAACTCGGATGAAGTCTGATTTACCAAAGACTTTATTTCCGATTAATGGAAGGCCAATGATTAAGTATTTATTAGACTCGGTTTTTTCCTCTCAAATAGATAGCTCCCCCATAGTAGTGGTCTCTCCTAGTAATAAAGAAATTATTAAGGAAAATATTGATGAATATCCTGTTAATTTTGCTATTCAACCTGAGCCACTAGGCACTGGTCACGCGGTTTTAAGTGCCAAGGATTTAATTCCTGATGACGCTATTAATGTTTTAGTTCTATATGGTGATCAGCCTTTTATCAGTGAAAAATCTATTACTAAAATATTAGAGAATCATGAAAGTGAGGTGTCTATGATGACAGTTAAGCTTAGTGATTTTGAGGAGTGGCGAAAAAATTTTTTTCATTGGGGTAGAATTATTAGAGAAAATAATGAAATTAAAGAAATCATAGAATTTAAAGATGCCGATGATGTTATTAAAGAAATAAAAGAGGTTAATCCGGCGGTTTTTTGTTTCAACAAAAACTGGCTAATAAAAAATATCGAAAACTTAAAAAACAATAATAATCAAAAAGAATATTATTTAACAGATTTAATTAAAATGGCCTTTGAGCAAAACATAAAGATAAAACCATTATTTATTGATGCTAAAGAGGCTATTGGGGTTAATAGCCCAGAAGAGCTGGACATTGCTCGAAGTTTAATTGACTAGCCTTTATGAAAGATTTTTTTAAAACAATAATCCTGGTAGCCATTTTTTATGGACTAATTGTTTTTTCTTTTTTATGGTTTAACAAAGGAGAAAAAGATTTTAGGAGTGTGCCCTATGTTGAAGAGTTTTTCTTGATTATTGGTTTTTTTTCGGAAAATATCAATGAAAATTCAATAAATAATTGGGAAAATTTTCGTTTTTTAAATAGGGAAAACAGAGAAAACGAAAACCTTTTACCGAATAGTTCGGATGGATGGGAAAATTATTTAAATAATTAGTTTTTATTGTTTACTTTCAGTTAAAATTATGTTAAAATTGTCATATAAAAACAATTATCTTTTATATCTTTATGTTTTATAAAAAAAACAAAGCTCGCAAGTTTATTTGGTCTTCTATTTTATCTCTGTTGATTATTTTTTCTCTTTTTATTTTCTCAAATTTTGTATTAGCTAGTAGTTCTGTTGGAACAGAATTTATCGAAGGTGAGATTGCTTTGTCCGGAGCTGATCCTAGAGCTTTAGCTACTAGAATAATAAATATTTCTCTCAGTATTTTAGGAATAGTGGCGGTATCAATTGTTATCTATGGTGGTTTTATTTGGATGACAGCCGAGGGCAATGAAGAAAGAATTTCTAAAGCTAAGGGGGTGTTAAAAGCTGGAGTCATTGGTTTGGCTATTGTTTTGGCTTCTTGGGGAATAGCCTCTTTGGTTTTGCGTCAATTAGGTGACGCTACGGGTGTTTCTCAAACATCTTGTATTGATGGAGAAACTAGAGTTTGTGGTTTTGAAGGTGTTTCTACTTGTCAGGATGGTTCTTGGGGGTCTTGTGTTGGCTCTGGTGGAATTCCAGGAGGTTACGGATCTAGTTGTAGTAAACCAGAAAATCCTTTAGCTTGCTCATCTATTACTTTGTGTAATTCTGGTTTTGTTTGCGGAGATAGCTGTACTTGTGAATATGAAGGGCAGGGGGATCCTTGTAATGAAGGAGCTTCTTGTGGAATGGGGAATAATACCTGTCAAGAAAATTTATTTTGTGAACAATCTTCTTGTACTTGCCAGCCTATAAGCGAAGACGAAGAAGAGTATTCAGAATTAGGTGATCCTTGTAATGATGGTGGTTCTTGTAGTGCTGTTGACAATTCTTGCAATCCCAATCATGGACTAAGTTGTAACTCAGATTCTTGTACTTGCGTTGGTAGCCCAATTATAACTAATATTAGTCCTCGCGGAGGTTTTTGTGAAAATTTACCAGACACTCCTTGTTCTAATGACGAAGATTGTGGGGGGGGTGTCTGTAATATTAGCTCTCCTAATGGAGCTTTAGGTAATTTAATTACAATTTCAGGCTATAATTTTGATGAATATGATTCCGAGGTTTCTAAAGTTAATTTCATTTTTAATGAAGATATTGAAGAAGGAGAAGAGACAATTATTGCTGCTCAGATTCCTGGAGATTTAAATGCAACTTGTGGTGATTCTTGGGATAGTCAACAAATTATAGTAGTGATTCCTTCTAATGCTCCTTTTGTAGCTGGAGATCAATTAGAAATAGAAGTTGTTACTAAGCTTAATAAAATTGATAGAAGTCGGGATGAAAATGGTCCAGAATTAGATTTATTAACAATAAACAATATTTCTAGACCAGGTCTTTGTGGAATTAGTAATCCTAATTTAGAAGGTTTATCAGAAGGGAAAATGAATGATGAGCTTTTTTATTATGGTTTAAATTTAAATAGCAGTAAAGCCTATTTTGGAAACTCAGTAAATAATGTAGTTGGTTTTTCTCCTAATAATTTTAGCGACGATTATGAAGGCCTAGCCTTGGTGCCTGGTTTATCTAGCGGAAAGGTTAGTACTTTTGCTAAAAAATCTTTAGTTTTTAGTAATTTTGTAGATTTTAAAAAATTACCTGAACCACCACAAGGACCTTCTATTTCTTTTTTTGAACCAACCAGTGGTTCTTCTGGTCAATATATAACCTTATATGGTAGTGGTTTTGGAAGCTATAAGGGGATTAGTGATATTTATTTTTCTGCTAATGGGGTTAGTATTTTAGCGGACTATAATTTTCCAGCAATTTGTTTGCAATCAATTTGGTCAGACAATCAATTATTAATTAAAGTTCCTGAAAATATTGATGATGGTGAATACAATATAGTAGCTAAAATTGGTAGCTGGGAGGAAATTGTTTCTGCCCAAACTTTTTCGGTGGATGCTTCGGCTTCTCTGCAGCCTAGTTTATGTAAAATAAGCCCAACCTCTGGACCACATAATTCAGTTGTTAACTTGTGGGGAGAATATTTTGGTGAAGAAGCCTTGGCTATTTTTAGTATTAGTAAAAATTCTAATAATTCCGAAGTATTATCAGAAAATGGAGCTGACAGAATTGTAGTTAATGTTCCCCAAGAATCTGTTTCCGGTCCAACCAAAGTTTCTCGAAATGGTTTGTCGGGCAATAGTTTAAACTTTTCAATTGGAGTGTGTACTTCAAATAATGATTGTCCCAATAATCATAGTTGTTGTGGTAATAATACTTCTGGGGTAGGCACTTGTGTTACTAATATTAATGATTGTGATGCTGGATCTCCAGATAACTCAGTTTTTGAATGGAATTTTACAACTGGACTAAGTACTACTAATCCATCTTATCCCGGTGATGAGCCCTATAGCTGTAATAGTTATAATTTTTGTCCAGAAGGATATATTTGTCCAAATTCTCCTGGTGTTTGTTCTAATTATGCTGGAGGCCAAAATTATTTAACCGCTGGTCTTTGTGATGAAACTTGTAATAGTGTAGATTATTGCGACAATACTGACGAAAATGATTCTAATAATTGTTTTTATGATGGCGAAAATTTAGATAGATGTATCTTGGAAAATTTTAATTGTTCTTTAAGTAAAAACATTGAATATAATTTAGGAGAAGGTGTTGGAACTACTACAAAAAATGCAGTCTGTAAAAATTATAATGTTAACAATCAAAGTAGAAATTATTTTGAAATTTCGGTTAATACCTCCTGCCCAGTCATTAATGGGGTTGCTTGGACTATGATTTCTCCAGGAAAATGTGTTGATACTAATCAAATAAATAGCATAAACGATAATTCGACTTGTTCTCTTTGTCCTTCGGCTAGTTTAACTTGTCAGCAGACTGACCTAGAAAGTGAAAACGGAGTTTGTGTTTCCAGTCGTCTTTGTCAGGGTGACTTTACTTGCTTAGACGGTGAATGTCAAAAAGAAGATCCAGCCTCCTGTCAATGTTGTTGCGATAAAGACAATAACGATCCAGTTAGTGGTATTAATTCAGCTTGTTGCGCACCTCTTACTTGTGGTAATTCTTGTGGCACTAGTGCTAATTCGCTAGATGATGATGACAATAAATATGGATTATGTTCTGGTTGTAACGTTCTTGGTCTTGATTATTCTTCCAGTACAAATATTCTTGATTCAGATTATTCTTTAAATGACTCAGCTTGTAATTGTCTAGGAACCTCTGGAAAATATTGTGAAGTTAATAATACCTATCCTACAGGAGCTTGTTTAGACTGTTCAGCCTTACAGCTCGAAGAAACTTGTCGAGCCCATAGCTCTAGCTGTTGTTGGGATTCAGCTGATAATTCTTGTCGAAGTGGGGTTAGTGATTCTAGTGTTTGGGAAATCAACGCAAGCAATATAGGTCTTTGTCCTTATTATGGTTGTGATCCTGATGATATAACTCATTGTGATAGCTTAAATCCAACATTAAACACAAATAATACTTATCCAACAATATACTCCAGTTTATATTTGTGTGATGTTGGTTGTGAAAGAAATTGTAATCAATTTACTTCTTTGGATGAGTGTTCAGCTGTAAATAATTGTTGTTGGGACGCTACTTTAGAATCTTGTAAAGCAGGGACTCCTTTTGACGAAGGAAGTAATAACCCTGGAGAGTGTAAATATTTTACTTGTTCAGATCCAGTAAATGAAATTTGTTTATTTACTACTGATTCGACTAATGGTAATTATCCTAATTTTTCTGACTTAGAGTCTTGTGAGGCTGTTTGCGAAGAAGCTCCTCTTGGACTTAATCTCTATTGTTCTCAAACTGCCTCAACTACAGATGTCTCAGTTTGTGACAGTAGTGTTTGTAATCAACTCGATTGTTTAACTGAAAGTGGTTCGTTGGGTGGATCTATTAATGATTGTGGAACTTGTTGTTGTAGTCCTAGTGCTGAGATTGATAAATGTGGACAAATAAATAGCAGTTTAACTTGTTTGCCAAATAAAGGGCTTTGTACTGGAGATAATCGTGGTTTATGTTGTGGATGTTCTTCTGATGCTAGCTGTGTAGGAGAATCAGCTTCGCCTGATTTTGTTGGTTGCGCCTTAGATACTTGTTGTAAGGCTCGTCCTCAAATTGAAGAAGATTTGTCTAAAAATGCTGGTCTTAGTGTTTTCCCAGAACATCGAAGTCTCGATGTTTGTCGAAATAGTGTGATCGAAGTAAATTTTGATCAACGAATGGACGTTACTAGTTTAGAAGGAAATCTTTTATTATTAGAAGAAACTTCAGGAACTTGTTCTCCGGGGACATATTTTGTTGGCCAAGCTGATTTAGATAACGACAGGACTATTTTAAAACTTATTAAAAATATTTTTAATAAATCGTTTAATGCTTTGGCTAGAGTTTTTGGAAAAACTGCCTTAGCTCTTCCTTTGTCTTATAAAAATTATTGCTCTGTTCTAGGAACAATTGATTTTGAACATTTAGCCAATAATAAAACTAAAGCATATTTCAAGCCAAATAATTTATTAAAAGCTGGCGCTAAATATTTTGTAGTAGTGAAAGGTGATGAGGCCTTAAATAGTAATAGTGGAGTGAAGAGCCTAGAAGGAATTGGTATGAATGGTTTAGGTTATTATACCGGAGATTTATTAAACGCTCCTAATCCTGGAGTTTGGTTAGAATCTTCAGCTAATAGTAACATTAAATTTAATAATGTTCATTATCAAAATTCATATATTTGGGAATTTAATACTCAGGATGTAAGTTCTTTGGGCCAAGGAATTTGTACTATCGATTATGTTAATTTGTCGCCTTCTTCTTATTTATTCCAAACCGTTGATAATGATATTAATGAAAATGATGAAGATCCTAGTCATATTTCTTTTGATTCTGTTAAGGATAGAGATAAAGTTTATTCGGCCAAGGCTTATTCAGCTGATAGCCAATTAATTCAACCAACGGCTCAATATGATTGGACTTGGGATTGGAACGTTTCTAATGAAAATGTTTTAGTTTTTTATGATGATTTAGACAATAATGAAGAAAGTGATATTATTGGATTTTCTGTAGACGGAAATAAAAGATTAATTGGTGCTAAAAGTGGAATTACTGACGGCCAGGCCAATGTCTCTGTTTCTACAATTCTATCATCACCTTATACTACCGTTGGGGATGGAGTTTCTAAGACCGTGCCAGTTTATGTGATGATTTGTAATAATCCTTGGCCAGCTTTTAATGGAGATATTTGGGAACCATGGAGAGATAAAGAATTTAATATTGAGGGTGAAAACGTTGGACAATATAATTATGAATTTTATTATTGTCGAGATTCAGGGGGGCAAGAAACTTCTGATGATTTGCCAGCCTTTTTAAGTGATAGGGATATTACTAAAGGTAATAGTTTAATTAGAGTTTGTAGCAATGCTCCTTCTCAAACTTGCAGTGTTAGCAGCGATTGTCCTAGTGGAGGTCTATGTTTAGCTAGTTTCTTGAAAGAAACATATTTCTTTAAAGAAAGAATTCCTCATTTTATAGAAAATGTTTCAGCTCAAGATAATGGTACTGGCGGAAGTTTGAAAATTTCATGGGAGTCAGAAAAAGCTTTGGTTGATAGGTATAAAATATATTATAGCTTTTCTAATAACTCTAATCAACAAGAAAAATTAGTTGATCCAGAGATTGAATGTAGTGAAGCCAGTGATCCCAATAAATATTCTTGTCAGATTGATTTAAATAATTTAGTTAATAATCAACAATATGCTGTTAAAGTTACGGCTATTAGTGAAAATTTAGCAGAAACTAATTTTTCAGCTACGGCCTTTGGAACTCCGACAGAAACAGCTATCGAGCAAAGTAATTTAAATATTCCGCTTAATTTACAGGCCGAGGTTTTGTCTACTACTAGTAAAACAGTAAAATTAACTTGGGAGGCTCCAGTCGGATATAGTGTTTCTAGTTATAAGGTTTATAGGGGGGTATCTTCAACTGTTTATGGGGCATCTTTTTTAACTAATAGTTCTGATACCGAAATAATTATAAATTTATCTTCAGCTCCTAATAATATTTATTATTTAGTAGTTAGTTCTATCGGCTTGACTAGTGTAGAAAGTGGCAAGTCTAACGAAGTCATGATTAATTTAACTGATGGCACCACTAGCTCTTTTGACTATAATCCTTGTTCTGGTTTTAGTTCTTGCGGAGATACTTGTTCTTATAATGAAGTTGTTTATAATACTGTTCAAATTGGAGATCAATGTTGGTTTAAAGAAAATTTAAGAACCACCAAATATCGAGATGGCAGTAATATATATTATCCCGGAAGTAGCAGTAATTCTTGGACATACAACACCTCAGGGGCTTATGCTTGTTATTCAAACTCTCTTTCCAATTGTTCTATTTATGGGGCGCTATATAATTGGTATGCTGTTAATAATTCCAGTGGTCTTTGTCCTAGTGGGTGGCATGTTGCTAGCCATGATGACTATACTGACCTAGAAAGACGAATTTGTTTACTCGAAGGTAATAATGAAATGATCTGTTTTGAGAGATTTCCAAAAGACGATGTTTCTGAGGGTCTTTTTGGTGTAGACGAAGCTATAAAATTAAAAGCAACTAATTGGGGTGGAACAGACGATTATGGTTTTAGTATGATAAAGGCTGGATATCGCCATGAAAATGGTTCTTATTATAGTAATCATTGGGCTTTTCATTGGACATCGACTGATGCTGGATCAACCGCTTGGAGAAGATTGTTTGGAAATATAGAACCAAATATTCAAAGGACTAAAAATGCCCCTAAAAACAGAGGAAATTCAGTTAGATGTGTAAAAAATTAAATTTATTTTATACAAATTAAAATAAAAAAATGAAAATTAAAAATATTTTTATCAAAAAAAATTTTTTGATCGCTTTATTGCCCTTATTGCTTTTAGGGTTTGTTTTGTTTTCGCAAAGCAATTTAGCACTAGCTCAACAAAGTGAGTCTGACGCTATTGCAGTTAGAATTATTCCTAACCCCAATCATCTAAGTGCTCAAAGATGGTATCAGTCTCAAGGTTTTTCTGGATCGCCTCAATCTTTAATAGTCGATGGTTATAAGGCGGTGCGCGATGGTCGAACGGTTTATGTTTCAGCTACTAATGTAGTGGGAAATAATTTATACACCAATATCTATTTAATCTCCTATGATCAAGGGGCTGATTCTCAGACAGTAGATATTTTTGGAAGAATTTTAAATAATTGGAAATTTAATATTAATTTAAATGCCAATATTGGAACTTGTTCTATCTCCGATAAAAATTGCTATACTGATTCTGATTGTGGGCAAGGATATGTTTGTGGAAATTTAAATGATTCACAGCAAAATAAATGTGTATTAGAAGATGCTCCCAGCTGTTTAATTGATTCAGATTGTCCCAATGATTTGTTTTGTAATAGTTTAAAATCAAAAATTATTAGAGACGTTGATCGTTTAGAAAAAATTTTAGTTTTAAAAGAAAAAATATCTCAATATAATCAAAATAATAATAAGTATCCAACCTTAGATGCCGGAACTTATTTGCCTCATGTAGCGCTATCCACTTGGCCTAGTTGGCAAAATGTTTTTTTGGGGCAAATTGGATCTAGCGGAATTTCTGATCCTATAAATAAATTAGGTTCTTGTGCCGACGAAGAACAAAAATTTAATTTAAATACTTGCTGGAATGCCACTGATAATATTTTTTATAATGCTAATAATTATTCTAATTTTGTTTTGCCGGCTAGCAGTTATGTCATAGCTTACATTGCTAATCCCAATGGGTCTGATTATGAGTTGTGCGCTGTCATGGAAACAGCTTTAGACGGTATAAATTATTCTTTGGCTTCTAGCACCTTAGAGGGATTTAGTTGTGCCTTAGATTTAACAACTGGAAACATTGGATTATCTGGGCAAAATACCAATAATGCTCCTTATGTTTCGGAATATTCTTTAGAGGGAGAGGCCGGACAAGAGTTTAGTGGTTTTATTAAAGCCGTTGATCCAGAGGGGCATCCAATTTCTTGGGGGATAGAGTCAACATATATGGTTTTTTTAGAAGACAACACTTCAGAATTTAAAAATAAATTTGTTTTTATAAAGGGATTACTAAATAATATTATAAGGAAGGCTTTGGCGGCAGCCCTACATAACACAGATTTTTCTACTTGGACACCTCCGCAAAAACCCTCTATTTTAAATACTGGCAATCCTTTGCAAAAAAATTTATGGGCAGAGAGCGCTGGTGCTCCAGGAGTTTATCCAGTCATGATAAATTTATCTGATAATGCTGGATCTTCTAGTTCTGAAATTTTATATATAAATATTGCAACATCAGCTCCTCAAATAATAGCAGGAGATATTAATTATAATGCTAATTACGGAACCCCATTTTTAGGAGAAATAATTATTAATTCTAAAAATCAACTAGTTTCTGGTAGCGTAAAAATAGCTACTAATAATTTATTTTTAAATTTAGGTTTAAATGCCCAGGCTACTCTTTCGGAAAATAATTGTACCGCTCTAGCGCCCTCTTCGGGTGGTCTAGAGGCTTGTTTGGAAAAATTGTCTGATCAAGAATATCTAGTAAAAATTAGAGAAAATTCTAGTGGATTAAATACTAGCGTTTTTGCCCCCGGATCTTACCCTTACAAAATTAAGGTTGATACTCAATATGGATCCAGCTTTAAAGATTTTTCTATTAATATAACAGCTGATGCCCCAGTTCTTAATTTAAATAATTGTTTAACGGTGGCAAATTTAGGCGATTATTATGAATGTAATTTATCAGTTTTTGGATCAAATGAGGGTGTTTCTTTTTCAATTGGCTCTAGCTTACCTCAGGGACTTTCTTATGACTCAGTTAATAAAAAAATTAAAGGCTATTTATTAGGCATTGTTAATGATTTTCCTATTACAGTTTCAGCCCAAAACAATTTAGGGATGAGTTCTTCAAAAACTTTTTCTCTTAATATTACCAGTAATTGTGGGAATTATTTAGTCCAATATCCAGGTGGCCCTTGGAACTCTAATGGAACTATTAGAAATCAGGGTGGTTATTACAGAACAGTTTTAATTGGTAATCAGTGCTGGCTAAAAGATAACCTGAATATCGGAAACATGATTTTATCAACTAGCACTCCGGCTAATAACACCACCTTTGAAAAATTTTGTCAGAATAATGACTCGATGAATTGTAGTTTATTTGGTGGTTTATATAAATGGAACGAGGCTATGGATTATTTCTATGAGAGCAGTAGTTTTCAGGGGGTTTGCCCAGATGGATGGAGAGTTCCAACTGATAACGAATGGTATATTTTAGAGAATTATTTAAAAAATGATGGTCAGGCTTGTGAAGCTAGCAGAGACGGAGGTGCTTTGTCTTGCCTTGATGCTGGTGATAAGTTAAAAACTACTGTTTCAAATTTTTCTCCACCTTGGAGTGGTAGCAATTCTTCTGGCTTTTCAGCTTTGTTTAATCCTTTGATGTATTCTTCTGGAGAGTTTTTTAATCCCGATATCACTAATGTACAATGGACTAGTTATTGGTCTTCTACCTCAAATACAAGCGACAATAGTAGGGCAATTGCTAGATTGTTAAATAGTAACAGCAGCGGAGTTCAAAGAGCTTCAAAAACAAAACAAGAGGCTCACTCCATTAGATGTATAAAAGAAGTAAAACAATGCAATATTAATTCAGATTGTAATTATTTGGGGACAGGATATAATTGTAGTAATGGCTTTTGTTTAAATGGTCTTGGTGTTCAGATAATTTTTCCAGAAATAACAATTCCTTTTTTGCCTCCCTTTTCACCACCAGCCGAAAATCTTT
The DNA here is from genome assembly GCA_964608425.1 of uncultured Gammaproteobacteria bacterium. Classification (GTDB taxonomy): domain Bacteria; phylum Patescibacteriota; class Patescibacteriia; order Patescibacteriales; family UBA12465. The sequence goes on from CAZSNN010000008.1 coordinate 21,921, forward strand.
TGGGCTCAACGAACAATTCTTTGCCAGCAGTACAAAATAATTTAATTCCAGCTACGTCTCCCAATTCCGGTCTGATTAAAACTCCACTTGTTGTTCCAACTCAAAAATCAGCGCCTTAATATTTTTATTAATTTATTATTTGTGTTATAATTTAACAAGATATATTTAAATATTAATTTAAAAACTATGTTCGAAGACTTACAAAAAGATCAAAATAATAAAGTTGATGATATCTTTGCTGATTCAGACCAATCAGATAGTCAACAAAGTAATAAAGGTCCATTGGATTTTAATTCTCCAAATCCAATGAAAAGTCCTATAACTCCTTCAGCTGATGGATTAGCAGAGTTTGAGGAAGAAGATAATAATAAATCAGGAAAAATTATTAAAACTATTTTTTTAGTTATTTTTGTTTTAGCCATTATCGGAATCTCGGCTTATTTTGTTTATTCTAAAATTTTATTACCAAAAACCTTAAGTCAAAATAATTCTTTAAATCAGGAAAATATTTTAGATGATGAAGATATAATAAATAAAAATATTGAAGATGAGGTTATTGATGATGAAATTATAGCGACAACCTCTGAGAATGATATTATTGAAGATGAGATTGGGGAGGAATTAAGTACTACTACTTTAGAAACTGTAGATAGTGATATTGATGGGTTAACTGATTATGATGAAATTTATCTTTATGGAACTAATCCTTATATCATTGATACAGATGGAGATGGTTTAGGTGACTATGAAGAGATTATGATTTTTGGCACCGATCCTTTAAATCCAGACACAGATTCCGACACCTATTTAGATGGTCAAGAAATTATTTCTGGCTATAATCCTTTTGGAGAAGGAAAAATAAATATTGATTTATTTGTAGATAAAAATCTTTTTATAGAGAAATATCCAGAGCTAGTTATTAAATAATTTATGATAGACAAGAAAAATCAAAAAGAACTAGAGAGCCTTACTCCGGAACCAGTTTTTAATATTCATAGAATGCCACAAAATTACAAGAGTGGTCGATTTGAAATTTCTTCCAGTGGCGGAGGAACAAATATTGCCCCCACTAAAGAGCATCAGCAAAAAAATAAAAAGATTGGGCTAATTATTATGATTTTTGGACTAATTTTAGTAATATTTTTGGGATATTTGATTTTTTCTTATATTAGTAATCCTAATTTTTCTTTTAATAGTCTTTTTAGTTTTGGAAAGAAAAAAGAAATAATTAATGTTGATAACAATATTGATAGTTCTGTAAATATTATTGAGGAAGATCAGTTGGAAGAAGTCGTCGAAGAAAATATTGTAGAGAAAAATGATCAAGATAAGGAAATTATTGAAGAGGTTGAGGATGTTGAAGAAGAAAACTTAGAAGAAGAATTTGTTTATGTTTTTTTGGATAGTGATAGTGATGGGCTAAGTGATGAAGAAGAATATCTTTTAGGTTCTAATTATTTGCAGGCTGATTCTGACGGTGATGGTTACGAAGATCTTTCGGAGGTTTTGAGCTTATATAATCCTATTGGGACCAACAAGCTAATTGACAACATTAATATTGATGAGTTTAAAAATAATTCTTTTAATTATTCTCTTTTATATCCGAAAGCCTGGGACACAAGCGTTTTAAGTGACGAATCTTCGGTTATTTTTTCTATTAATGATAATTCCTTTATTCAAGTCTTGGTTGAAAAAAACGAAGGGCAACAAAATATTGGAAGTTGGTATGGCTCTAGGTTTTTTAGCTTTATTAATAGTGAAGACATAATTATAAATGATGATTGGAACGGATTGTATAGTGAGGATGGCTCAGCGTTTTACTTAACAGATAAAAATTTAAAAAATGTTTATACTGTTTTATATAATTTTCCAGAAAATCAACCCCAGTCTTATATAAATATTTTTAAGATGATGATAAACTCCCTTAAACTAAACTAATTGGCTTTTGAAAATAAAAAATAGAGGAAAATTTTCCTCTATTTTTTTATATAGTTTTTAAATACTGTTATTTAGATATTATTTTATCTATTAATCCATATTTTTTAGCCTCTTCAGTTGTCATAAAATAATCTCTATCGCTGTCCCTTTCTACTTCGGCTAATTTTTTACCAGAATGTTTAGCTAAAATTTTATTCATTTTGTCTTTTATTTTTAGAATGTGCTCGGCGTGAATTTTGATATCACTGGCTTGTCCTTCATAGCCCCCCATTACTTGATGAATCATCACTTCGCTATTCGGTAATGCCAATCTTTTTCCAGGTGCTCCGGCTGCTAGCAGAACAGAGGCCATAGAGGCCGCCATTCCTATACAAATAGTAGAAACATCGCAACTAATATATTGCATAGTATCATAAATAGCTAGGCCAGAAACAACTGATCCTCCCGGAGAATTAATGTAAAACTTAATATCTTTAGTTTTATCTTCGGCTTCCAAAAAAAGAAGTTGCGCAATTATGATATTGGCGGTATGGTCGTTGATTGGTTCGCCCAAAAAAACTATTCTGTCTTTTAATAAACGAGAATAAATATCATAGGCTCTTTCACCTTGACCACTTTTTTCAATTACCATTGGTATTATTGACATATATTTAGCGTTAATTTTAATATTTTAGTTATAACATTAATTGGTAAAAAAATCAACTCAGCTGATTACTTGATTTTTGTTAAAAATTGTTTTAAAATAACCTAACAATTATTAATTTATTTAAAATATTTTATGTCTATTACAAAATCTAAATTTTCCAACAAAAAAAGAAATGGCTTAATTTTTGCCTTTATTATTTTGTTTTTATTGTTAGTTGGTTTAAAAACTGGTGATGTTTATTATAATCGTTTTTCTGAATATTTGTCAGCTAAAACTAATAATGTTGTTATTTTGCCAAAAATCAAAGAATCTCCTTTTCGTTTAGGGCTGGATTTACAGGGTGGAGCTCAATTGGTTTACCAGGCTGATGTTTCTCAGATTCCTGACGCTGACAAGGATAATTTATTAGATGGAGTTAGGGATGTTATTGAAAAAAGAGTTAATGCTTTTGGAGTTAGTGAACCAGTAATTCAAATAAATAAAACTGTTGATGGAGATTATCGTATTATAGTTGAATTGGCTGGTGTTAAGAGCGTTGAAGAGGCTATTAAGGAAATTGGTGAAACTCCTAAATTAGAATTTAAGGAGCAAGATTTAAGCTTGGCTAGTGTTTCTGAGGACAATTTAACATTAATGCAAGAATATAATGATTCTTTAAAGACAAAAATACAGGAATTGCATGATAAGGTTTTGGCCGGAGAAGATTTTGTTTCAGTTGCCAAGACCAATAATACCCCGACATCTCTAGATGCTTCTGGAAATATGGGGACTGAAAATGACGGAGATCTAGGTTGGATAAGTTCAGAAAATGAACCTAGTATTTTTCAATTTATCAAAGATTTGTCTGCTGGAGGGGTTTCTGACATTATAGAAACAGACACTAATTATACTATTTTTAAGGTTGAAGAAAAAAGAAATATAGAGGCTGGAGTCTTGTTGGCCGAAACAAATAAAGATGCTTATGAATATAAGACTAGGAGAATAATTTTAGAAAAAATGACTAAGGAAGATTTGGCTAGTCTTACTGATAATTGGAAAAATACAGAGTTAACAGGAAAAAATCTAAAAAAAGCAGTATTACAATTTAATTCTAATGACAATACTCCCGAAGTTTCTCTAGAATTTGATGAAGAGGGGGCTAAACTTTTTGGTGACATAACCGAAAGAAATATTGGAAAACCAGTGGCTATTTATTTGGATGATTATCCAATTAGTGTGCCGACTGTTAATGAAAGAATTCCCGACGGAAAGGCTGTTATTTCAGGAGGCTTTAGCATTGCTGAAGCTAAAGAATTAGTGCAAAGATTAAAAGCTGGAGCTTTGCCAGTCCCAATTGAATTAGTAAACCAAAAAACTGTAGGAGCTAGCTTGGGACACCAATCTATAGTTGATAGTTTAAAAGCTGGAATAATAGGGCTGATTTTAGTAGCCTTGTTTATGATAATCTTTTATAGATTACCAGGAGTTTTTTCTGTTTTTTCTCTTATAATATATGGACTTACAGTTTTAACTATCTTCAAATCTCTTCCTATAATAATTTCTTTGGTTATTGCTTTGTTTTTTGTAGCGTTAATATTTATGACCTTTGAAGAATTGAAAATTTTAGACCTATCAATGATAATACTTTTTTCAGTAATTGGAATAATATTATTTGTTTATGGTTTAAATTCAGTCACCTTAACTTTGGCTGGTATTGCTGGTCTTGTCTTATCTATTGGTATGGCAGTAGATGCTAATGTTTTGATCTTTGAGAGAGTAAAAGAGGAGTTGAAATCTGGCCGAACTTTAAAAGATTCTATTGACGAAAGTATTCGTAGAGCTTGGTCTTCGATCAGAGATGGTAATATTTCTACCTTATTGATTTGTTTGGTCTTGATGAGTTTTGGAACTGGTGCTTTAAAGGGATTTGGAACAACCTTATTTATTGGAGTTTCTATTTCAATGTTTAGTGCTATTGTTATCACTAGAAATTTTTTAAACTTATTTCTTGGAAAAAGAATTGAAAAATCAAAATTTCTTCTAGGCGCTAAAAGAAAGGAAGATAATTTAAATTAATAAGATAAATAATTAAAATAATAAAAATATGATTAATTTGAATGTAATAAAGAATAGAAAAATTTGGTTGAGCTTCTCGGGTGTTTTAGTGGCCTTATCAATAGTGGCAATACTTACTTGGGGTTTAAAGTTTGGCATTGATTTTACGGGGGGTAGTCTATTAGAGTTGCAGTTTAAAGGAGAAAAACAGCTTAGTGCTGTCGAAATTAGAGAAAGCTTGCAGGGTTTAAATCTAAATAGCCTAACCGTTCAGCCAACTGAAAATAATTCAGTTATTTTACGTTTTAAAGATGACTCAGAAGACATTCATCAAAATGTGGTGGGAAGAATTGAGGGTTTGGCTGAGATTGAGGAATTGCGCTATGAGGCTGTTGGTCCTTCCATTGGAAAGGAATTAAAGAGCAAATCTTTTAATACAATTTTCCTAGTGCTAGTTATTATTGTTTTATACATCGCCTTGGTTTTCAAAAAAGTTTCTAAGCCAGTTTCTTCTTGGAAATATGGTATTGCCTCTATTGTGGCTCTTTCTCATGATATTATAATAGTTTTGGGTGTTTTTGCTGTTCTGGGAAAATTCTTTAATACTGAGATAAATATTCCTTTCATAGCCGCTATTTTAACGGTTTTGGGATATAGTATTAATGATACTATTATAATTTTTGATAGAATTAGAGAGAATTTACCAAAAAGCTCGGAGAATTTTATGAACACTATTAACAAGAGTATTAACCAAACTTTAGTGAGATCAATTAACACTTCTTTTACTACAATATTAGTTTTGTTAGCAATTATTATGTTTGGTGGAAACTCTATTAGAGATTTTGTTTTAGCTTTGGCTGTTGGGATCTTTATCGGTACTTATAGTTCTATATTTGTGGCTAGTCCAATTTTAGTTTGGTTTGATAAGAGGAGAAAATAATAAAAAGAATTTAAAATATTTAAAAACAAAAGCTTTTTAGCTTTTGTTTTTTTATGTTATAATAACCTTGTAAATAGCTAATACTTATAAATGAAGAAGCTTTTTTCTAATAATTTGTTAGACATTTTAATAGAAACTACTTACTTGGGAATTATTTTTTTAGTGCCTGTTTATTTTGGTTTTGTTTTTATAACTGAAAATCCTTTTGATCTTCAAAAGATGGTGTTGTTTAAAATTCTTTTAATTGGTTTGATTTTTTTATCTCTAGTTAAGTATTTGCTCATTAAAGATAAGGGGGGGGTAATTAAGATGATTTGTGGTTTTTTAAAAAAGTACTGGTTTTGGCCTTCGGTCTTGTTGTTGTTTTTTTTGGTTTCCGTTTTTTGGTCAATTAATCCAGTCATATCTTTCTGGGGCTCCTTGGATAGACAATTTGGTTGGGTGAGTTTGGCTAATTTTTTTCTATTTTCTATTTTTCTGTCATTGAATTTATTATTTTTTAAAAATAGAGAGAGAAGGATTGAAACAATTTTGTTGACCATTTCTATTTCTGCCACTCTGATATCGGCTTATGCTGTTTTACAGTTTTTGGGAATTGATTTTTTAACCTGGAATGAGCCAGCTAGTATAACCAAAAGAGCTTTTTCCACCCTGGGGCAGCCTAATTTTTTAGGGTCTTTTCTATTGTTAACCTTGATTCTGCCTCTTTATTTAATTAAAAAAAATAATAAAGTTTATTCTAAAATTTTGCTAGGTTTGTCTTTCGGGATCCAATTTTTAGCATTAATTTTTTCTGGAAGTCGAGGTGCTTGGATGGGTTTTTTGGTTGGTTTTTTGTTTTATCTTGGCTATTTATTTTTGAAGAGAAATAAGAGAATTTTAATTTTTGGGGGCTTAGTTTTTATTATTTTTATTCTTGCTTTATTTTTAGGCACTAATACTTTTAGTCAAAGATTTAAATCTTCTTTTGATTTTTCTAGTGGAGGGGCCTCAGCTAGAATTTCTTTATGGTCGGCCTCTTTTGATGAAATTAAAAAAAATCCTTGGGGCTATGGGATTGAAAATCAAAAAGATGTGCTGGTTAGTTATTATGAAGCTGATTGGGGAACCTTTAATAAAGTTAACGTGATGTTTGATAGAGCTCATAATATTTTTTTAGATATTTTATTGGAGGTGGGAATTATTGGATTAATAATTTGTTTAGTTTTTGTTTTATTTATATTTAGGCTATTGTTTAATAATATTAAAAATGAAAAGAATAAAGATTTGTCTTTAATCATTTTCATTTCCCTATTATCTTATCTAGTTTCTTTATTATTTGGTTTTGCCACTACGGTTTCAGCTCTTTATTTTTGGTTATTTTTTTCAATCATTATTGTTCTAAATTTTAATATTGGAGAGCTAGATATTAAGTTAATCTCTCCTGCCTATAAATTAAAAATAATTTCTATAGTTTTATTTTTAATTTGCTTGATAGGGGTTTATGGACAAATTAATAATTTAAAAATAGATTATTATTTTTTTAAAGGTAAGCAATTTTTTTATCATCAAGAAATTCCCTCAGCTATTTTAATGTTTTCTTATTTAAGAGAGGAAAATCCAAAATATCACCAGTATTATTATAAAATAATAGATTTAATTTTTGATAATTATCTTAATTTTCCTGATGAATCTTCTAGGCTTTTAGCCAAAAATGAGGTTTATAAAATAAATAATATTATAGAGAAAAAAAATAATGACTCTTTTTCTTTTCTTTTGGCTAGGGCTCAAGTCTTGGCTATAATTGGAAAAAACAATGAGTCCAATTTAATATTTTCTAGATTAGAACAAATAGCTCCGCGTTATCCCAATGTTTATTATAAAAAGGCTAAGTCTAATATTCTAGAGAATGATTTTAACGAGGCGCTTAAGAATTATAATCAGGCCTTGAATTTATTGCCAGAAGAAAATATGATAGAAGGTGATATAAACTTAAGGGCTTTTAGGAATTATCAAAGTTTGATTAGAAAAGAAATTAATTTAATTAAATAATTTTTATTATTAATATTTCATTGTATGTTTTTATTTTATGTTTTTATATTTTTTTTCGGTTTAATTATTGGAAGTTTCCTAAATTGTTTAATATGGCGAGAATACAAAGAGGAAACTATTTTAGGAAGATCGTATTGCCCTAATTGTAAAAAACAAATTGCTTGGTATGATAATATCCCTCTGCTTAGTTTTGTCTTATTGAAGGGTCGTTGTCGTTCTTGTCAAAAAAAGATTTCCTGGCAATATCCTGTGGTTGAATTTTTGACTGGTGCTTTATTTGTAGCTTCTTTTTATTATAATTTTCAAGTATTAAATTTTTCTTTAGTAAATTTATTTCTTTTTCTGTTTTTAATATCGTTTTTAATTATAGTTTTTGTGTTTGATATTAGATGGTTTCTAATTCCAGTAAAATTATTATTATTTGGTGGAGCAATTATTTTTTTAACAAATCTTTATTTAGAAATTTCAATTGGAGCCATTCTATTGTCTGGCCTTATTGGGGCTGGATTTTTTGGAATACAATATTTAATCAGTAAAGGTAAATGGATTGGAGAAGGAGACATTTGGCTGGGAGGTTTTTTGGGAATAGCTTTAGCAGATTTTTCAAAAACGTTACTTTTAATTTTTTTGACTTATTTAATAGGGGGAGTAGTGGCTGTTTTTTTAATGATATTTGGTTTTAGGAAGATGGGATCAAAATTGCCTTTAGGTATATTTTTATCAATAGCGGCTTTAATTACCTTATTTTTTGGTCAAGATTTG
>CAZSNN010000009.1:0-29863 GCA_964608425.1 uncultured Gammaproteobacteria bacterium
GTTTATATATATTATATATATAATTTAATTATTTATATTATTAAAAAATAATATAATTTTTTTTATTATTATTTATTATATTTAATTAATTATTTATTTATATCTACATTATATATTATTCAATCGCTTATATCAATTAAATATCTAATTTATATTATAATTATATCACCCCCCCGGAGAGAGTCAATAATTTTTATTATTTTATCTTTAAAATATTAGATATTTTTTTACTATCTTTAATATCTCCAATAATAGCTAAATTTAATCCATTATTATTAAATAATTTTTTAGCCACTCTCTGAATATCTTGGGCTGAAACTTTTTTAAAATTTTTCAGTGTTTCCTCTGGTGATAAAAACTTATTTCTAGTTATAAATTGTTGACCATACCAAGAAGTAAAATCATCAGTCCCCTCCATCCCCACAATAATTTTTCCGGCCAATAAATCCTTAGCTCTTTTTAACTCTTTAGGATCAACCAATTCTTCTTTTAGTTTTTGGTATTCACTTAAAATAACTTGGAGAGATTCTTCTAATTTAATTTTAGGTACTCCGGCCGAAACAACAATATATCCACTATCGGAATAGAACTCAGTTGAAGCTCTGACAAAATAGGCTAATCCACGACGTTCTCGAAGTTCAATAAATAAACGAGAGCTCATTGATCCTCCTAAAATTATTGATAATAATTTTAAAGCTGTTTCATCCTTATGATTGGCTGGAAAAGCCCTAAAACCCAAGGATAAAGTTATTTGATCAGTTTTTTTCTTTTTTATTTTTAAAGTTGGCTTGTTTTGTTTTTCAATTACCTTAACTTTATTTTTATAATTATTTTTAGGAACCTTAAAAAATCCATCTTCTAAAGTTTTTTTAATTTCTTTTTCCGAAAAATTTCCAGCTAAAAATATAGCCATGCTTTTAGTACCATATTGACTATTAAAATATTTTATAAAATCCTCTCTCTTAAAGCCTAAAATATTTTCTTTAAAACCAATGGTATCCCAACCTGCCGGAGAGTCATTATATAAACAACTTTCAAAAACATCCTCAATATGCATGCGAGGATTATCTTCATACATGTTCATTTCCTCGATAATAACTCCCTTTTCTCTTTCTATTTCCTCGCTATCAAATTTAGAGCCGGTTAGCATATCACTAAGAACATCAACTGCTACCCCAATTTTATTCTTCGGAGTTTTAACATAATACCCAGTATATTCCTTGCTAGTAAAAGCATTAAACTCGGCCCCAATGGAATCTAACTCGGCCGATAAAACTAAAGTATTAGGTCTTTTCTCTGTCCCTTTAAAAAACATGTGTTCTAAAAAATGAGATAAACCAGAAGTCTTTCTATCTTCATATTTAGACCCGGTCCGATACATCACTAAAACCGTAGCTGTTTTAGATTGTGGCATTTTTATTAAAAAAACCGGAAGATTATTTTTTAATCTTATTTCATTCAATTTCATAATATTTTCCATTAAATTATTAATTTATTTTAATTCTATCATATATTTGCTATAATTAAAATATAATAAATAATACAAAAATATGGCTTATCAAATTAAAGATCATAATATTATTATTAATCGCAACAAAAAATACAATATCTTATCAGTTAAAGATCGAGCTCCCAATGATCGCCCCAGAGAAAAAATGTTAAAGTCTGGGGTAGAATCATTATCTTCGGCCGAACTTTTAGCTATTATTTTAAACGCTGGGAGTAAAAAGGAAGATGTTTTGAATATGAGCAATAGAATATTAAAAGAATATGGACAAAATGCTATTATCAACGAAAAAAATCCAACTAAATTAGAAAAAGAATTCGGCTTACCATTAGTAAAATCTTGTCAGATAGTAGCTTGCTTCGAGTTGGGTCGTCGCTTTTTCAAAGAACAAAAAGAAGGCTCTATTACTATTAGAAACGCTAAACAAGCTTTTGAATATTTAAAAGATATTGGCAAATCCAGTAAAGAACATTTTAAAGGACTATATTTAAATAGTCGCTATAAATTAATTCATAGTGAAACCATTTCTATTGGCACTATTGATGCCAGTATTATACACCCTCGAGAAGTTTTTCGTCCGGCCATTGAACATGGAGCTAGTGCTATTATAGTCGCCCATAATCATCCTTCTGGAACTATCAAGGCTACCGATGAAGATTTAGAAGTCACTGCCAAACTCAAAGAAGCTGGGGAATTATTAGGCATTGAAATTTTAGATCATTTAATTGTTTCTAAAAATAAGTTTATTAGTTTAGTTTAAAATAAATGGTTAATAAATACAAAATTAAAGATAAAAATGGAGTTTTATTTATAAAAGATAAAAAAACGGTTAATTTTCATGTCAAACAAAATGATTATTTTGGTACCCTGGCTACTATAATAAGCCTAATAAACCAGGATTATATTTTAGATAATAAAAAAGATTTAAAAAAAATCTTAACCAGCCTCAAAAAAGACCTCATCTATTTACAAAAAAATTTTACAATTACCAAAAATAAAAAAACCCGGACTTAGCTCGGGTTATTTATTTTTAAATATATTTTTCTTTTCTAATCTCTTCCCAAATTTTGGCAAGATCATAGGGGTTGATATTAGAAGTGGTTTTGATTGGTGATTTTCTGGTTCCACGAGATACCATATATCCAGCGGGATGAAAATACCACTCATCTTCTTCTCCAAATTTTTTAAAGAGCTCTTTTAACTCAGGCTGGTTCACGGAATAATTTTCTCGCACCAACAATCCAATATTATAGCCATCAACATAAACAACAGCATCAAACCCTCTCCGAAAAAGACCACGAGAAGAAGTAGCTGACTGCCCCTCAACTATGAGAAGAGCTGTCCTTCCAACAACTTCAACATATTTTCCAATATTTTTTTTAAAATCTTCTTTAGCCTTATTGATTTCGTAAAGACCGTCAAGAATTTCAAACATTCTAGAGACAACCATATAATCACTTTTATGCTTGGCCTGTAAAGATCTTAGAGAAATAGATAGTCCAATAAAAGCTGAGATATTTTTTTTATTTCCTCCGCCAGAACTACCAAAAGCATCATGCTTATCTATTAAATAAGATAAAGTTTTTAAAGCTTTTTTAACCTCCTTATCTTCGCAACTAAACACCAAAGAAGCAAAACAGGAATGAACCTTTCCATTTTTATCAGTTCTACCTTTAATTCCCTTTCCTCCAGCATGAATATCTAGAGCGACATCTTCCTTTTCCATTCCTTCGCCATCCCAATTTGCTGATACAAATCTAATATCCAGATCTTCTTCTGGAAACATAAATCTACTAGCAAACCAAACCGAGGAAACGGCGTCTATATCCACCGACATGTGAGTATAAACCCTCCTTTTTCTTTCCATTATATATATTTTTTAATTAATACTTTTTTAAAGTGCTAAAATATAACTTTAAAATATATCATTTTTAAAAGAAAATGTCAACCCCAAGAAGAAAAAGAGAAATAATAGCCCAAAAGGCAAGCTCCACAGCCAATGATCTAGCATCATAAAAACAAAAAGACCTATAAATAAAGGCAAATATTCAATTTTAGTAAAATTATTTTTAAAAACATAAAAACCCAACCATAAAACACAAATAAACCCCCATAAACCAATTTCTGACCAAATTAACAAAAAGGTATTATGAACTGGCTGGGCCTGGTAAGGCTTTAAATTAGAGTTTATATTCAAAATCTCTTGATGATAACTCCCTATTCCAACTCCCCACCAAGTATTATTTTTAATAATATCTCTAGCCGAAGAAACTTGCTCACCTCTTTCTTGTATAGATATTTTTTCTAATCGAGCTTCTGGATTAAAACGATTAATAATCAAAGGTTTTAAAATGAAAAAAAACAAACCATTAAATATTAAAAGAAAAATAAAAATTGATAAATAATTTTTAAATATCTTTTTATCTCCATTATTCCAAAAAGCAATTAATAAAAATAATAAAGAAATTATTAGAGCTAGAAGAGCGCTTCGAGAGAAAGAAACTATTAACCCCAACATTAAAAAAAATAAAAAAGAATAGGCTAAAACTTTTCTATATCCTCGATAATCACTTTTAATAATTAATAATATTAAAAAAATAACCCCAAAAAACATTAAAGCACCAAAAATATTAGGATGGTCAGTGGCTCCATAAGCTCTAACAAAACGCCCCCAATCGTTTTCCAAAACTGAAACTCCCAAAACCGAAGCGTTATGTTCGGCAATACCTAGATATTTATTAGAAAAAGTTTCTTGACTAAAAAACTGATAAATTCCTATTCCTGACTGGATTAAAAGAGCGGACAAAAATACTAAAACAATTTTTTTAAAATTAAACTTAAAATTAAGCATTAAAAACAATAAACCAATTCCCAATAAAAACAAGAAATACTTAAAAAGAGAAACTTTCAAATCGGACGAGAAAAGTAAAGAAATAAATATAAAGAATTCTAAACCGGCCAAAATAACCCAATATTTAGAGATGTTATTAAACTTTCTTATTGAAAAATTATCTTTAAATTTAAAAAAATACACCAAAAACAAAAGTAAAATTATAAGCAATAATAAATAATTTAAATACAGAGAAATTTCACTATAATTTGTTTCACTAGGAATCAATATCAATTTAGTTTGAAAAATAAAAACAAAGACAAAGATATAAAACGAATACTCAATAATTTTTTCAAAAATATTTTTCATAAAATCTATTTATCCTCTAAGAATTGGGTAGCTTTAGCAAATTTATCTATAAATTCTGGTCTTTTATCATCTAAAATTAATTTTATAATATGATCCCCTAAAATAACCCCCGACCTATCAAGAGATTGTTCTTTTAATTCATTGGGCATTATTTTTAATTGAAAACTTTGAAGCATTTTTTCAGCACCACTAATTTTAAAATCCTTATCGACTATTTCTTCTTTAAGGTCGTTATAGTTTATCAAAAAATTTGGTAAATATTTATTTAACCAAATATTATTAGACCAAAACTTATCTAAAATATTTTTTCTAAAAAAAATAGGTTCTAGGCTGGCCAACCAATAAACAAAATACCAATCTTTTTCATTATACAGATATGGCTCCAGGTTTAAATTAGACTCATCAATATAAAAACTTAAACAAATTTTATTTTCTTTGGTTCTTTTATTAGGTCGAAGTCCTAAAATTTTAGCAATAAAAGCACAAAAGAATCTAGTCAACCAAATTTTTCCACTTTTAGTAATAATAAAGAAATCAATATCACTTCCTTTTTTTAAATTATGATCACCAATAATATTGCTAACAAAAATTCCCTGAATAGCAGGAAAAAAAGAAATTATTTTAGTAAATTTTTCAGCCTTTTTTATTTTATTTTTAAAGTAATTAAAACGTTTAAAGCGTTCGATAATAATATCATCTCTTCCCTCTAGACACCAAAAGCTATGGATATTTTTAATTTTTAACTCCTTAAAAAATTTTGGCAAAATCAACAAAAAATTATTATAATCAATTTTAAAATTCAGAAATTTAAATAATTCCCAAGAAGACAAAGGATGAGAAAACAAATCAAACCAAATTATTGTCCTTAGTATTTCTTTTTTTAAATTATTTTCATCCATACTTTATACATTAGGACGATCTATCTCTAAAATTTCAACTTCTGATTTTCCTTCGGTAATGCGGACCACGTCTTTATCAATTTTTTTAAATTCCTTATAGGCGCTATTATAATGATTAACCGTGGTTGACATGCTAGCACCTAATTTTTTCATAAAATCATCGTAGCTAAGTAAATGACGACCAAGATTCTCTACATTTTTTCTAATATTTTTAGCCCCTTCTTCAATTTGTAGGGCCCTTAATCCTTGTAAAATTGTTTGTAAATAGGCAGCGAAAGTAGTAGGAGAGACAATGATAACCTTTTTTTCAGCATAGGCATAATCTACTAGACTTCTAGTATTGACCTTAACGGCTCCAACTTCATTTATTAATAAATCATAATAAATAGCCTCAGCTGGAATAAACATTAGAGCAAAATCCATAGTCCCTTCTTTAGTTCGAATATACTTAGCGGTTTCATCAATTCTCTTTTTTAAATCATTTTTAAATTCTTTCTCCAAGGCCATTTTTTTGTCGGCATCATTTTCATTAAGAATTCGATTATAATTATCTAAAGAGAACTTAGCATCAACTGGAATCAGTCCTTCCTTAGTAATAATGATAGCATCAACCATATCACCATCCTTAAATTGATATTGTAGCTTATAGGCAGTTGGGGGTAAAATATTTTCCAAAACTAACTTTAATCCAGCCTCCCCTAAATTACCCCTCTTTTTTTGATTAGTTAAGACTTTTTCTAAATTATTTAATTGTTCGGAAAAACTGATCACTTGCTTATTGGTCTCATCTAGCTTAGTAAGTTTTTCGGTTATTTCTGTAATCAACTTAGATGATTGATTGCTAATTCCCTGCATTAACTGACTAGATTTAAAGGCATTTTCTTGGTTCATCTTATTAGTTTCACTAAGCTTTTTATCTAGCTCTTGACGCAATTGATCATTTTGTCGGCTAAGCTCACTTAATTTCTCAGCTAAAACTAATAATTTTTCTTCTGATTTTTCTGTACCTGATTTTTTAATAAATAAATAAATCAAAAAACCAACTGAAAAAACTAATAAAATTAAAAGAATAGATATTAAGACATTAGACATATTTTAAAAAATTAATAATAACAACTTAATTATACTATAAATTAACTCAAATATAAAGAAAACAAAAAAGGACCTCTAAGAGAGTCCTTTTTTCTATACAGCATCTATTAAGACTTTTGAAGATTAAACATAAGTAACACTAGACACGCAATCATTTTCATTTTTAAATCTCATAATACGGACCCCCTGAGTATCACGACCCAATTCATTAATTGACTTATAAGGAAGACGGATAACCTGCCCTTTGTCAGAAATAATAATTAAATCTTTTCCTTCCATATTGTCTTTGTTAATTACAAAAGCATTACTAATTTTTCCAGTCTTGTCAGTAACCTTGGCAGTTCTGATACCACTTCCACCACGACCCTGAACCTTATATAAACTTAAATCAGTTCTTTTGCCATAGCCCTTATTCATAATAGTTAAGATTTGATATTTTCTCTTTTTTTCTTTATCCGTTTTGATGACACCCATGCCGACCACAATATCTTTTGCTTTTAATTTTATTCCTCTAACCCCAGCAGCATTTCTTCCCATATCACGAACTTCTTTTTCGCTAAATCTAATAGCCTGACCATTAGCTGTTACCAAACTAATATGATCAGATCCAGATGTCGGCTTACACCAAATCAACCTATCGTCATTTTTTATTTTTATAGCAATCAGTCCGCTACGTCGAACATTAGAAAAAGCTTCGAGTTGAACCTTCTTAACCAATCCTTTTTCAGTAGTAAAAAATAAATAACTATAATTAGCAATCTTGTCTAATGGTAAAATTGAAGTAATTTTTTCCCCGCCAATTAATTGTAAAAAATTAACTATCGGTGTTCCCTTAGCGGTACGAGAAGCCTGGGGAATCTCATAAGCTTTTAATTGAAAAACTCGACCCTTGGTTGTAAAAAATAGAATATCATTATGAGTCTGAGTTATAAACATAAAATCAACCGAATCTTCTTCCTTAGTGGTTAGTCCAATAACTCCCTTTCCACCCCTAGCTTGAACCTTAAAAGTGTCGGGATCAATTCTCTTGATGTATCCATCCCTAGTCATCATAACCATGGTCTCTTCGTTGGGAATAAGATCCTCAACATTAAAATTTTTAACTCCATGAGCAATTACTTGAGTTCGACGTTCATCACCAAACTTTTCACTTAACTCATTAATCTCATCTTTAATAATATTTTTTATTTTTGTTTTAGAAGCTAATATTGACTCCAATTCTTTTATTAGCTTTAATTTTTCTTTTAATTCATCTTCGATCTTTATTCTCTCTAAATTAGCCAAACTTTGAAGTTTCATCTCCAAGATAGCAATAGCTTGTCTTTCTGATAATTTAAATTTTTTCATTAAACTATCCTTGGCCACTTCTTTGTCTTTAGAAGCTTTAATAACTTTAATAACCTCATCAATATTTTTTAGGGCAATCATCAACCCCTCTAAAATATGGGCTCGATCCTTAGCTTTATTTAACTCAAACTCAGTACGACGCCGAACAACCTCTTGTCGATGTTTAATATATTCCTCTAAAACCATCTTTAAAGTTAAAACTTTTGGCTGTATTCCATCTATCAAGGCCAACATATTAACATGGAAGGTAGTCTGCAAGGATGTATTCTTATATAAACTATTTAAGATTTTTTTAGGATAAGAATCCTTTTTTAAATCTAAAACTACTCGGACTCCATCCTTATCAGACTCATCGCGTAAGTTTTTGACTCCTTCTAATTTTTTATCTTTAACTAAGTCAGCAATTTTTTCAACTAAAGTAGCCTTATTAACTTGAAAAGGAATTTCAGAAATAATTATTTGAAAATTACCATTTTTATCCTCTTTAATATCAGCTTTTCCGCGGCAGACAATTCCACCTTTTCCAGTAGCATAAGCATTTAAAATATCTTTTTTGTCATAAATAATTCCTCCGGTTGGAAAGTCTGGACCTTTAACAAACTCCATAAGATCCTCCACTGTTGAATCAGGATTATCTATTAATAAATTAATAGCGCCAATTAATTCTTTTAGATTATGCGGTGGAATATTAGTTGACATACCCACGGCTATACCCATACCACCGTTTAAAAGTAGGTTAGGTAATTTAGCCGGTAAAACTCGAGGCTCTTTTTGTGACCCGTCATAATTGGGAATAAAATCAACGGTATCTTTTTCAATATCAAATAATAATTCTTCAGTAATAGCAGCTAATTTAGCCTCGGTATAACGCATAGCCGCGGCACTATCTCCGTCCATAGAACCAAAGTTTCCTTGTCCGCGAACCAAAGGATAACGCATCGAAAAGTCTTGTGCCATACGAACCATAGAATCATAAACGGCTATATCTCCATGGGGATGATATTTACCTAAAACCTCTCCAACCACTGTGGCTGATTTACGAAATTTAGCACTAGGTTTTAAACCAATGTCCCACATGGCATATAAAATACGACGATGAACTGGTTTCATGCCATCTCTAACATCTGGCAAAGCTCTAGAAACGATAACACTCATAGCATAATCCAAATAACAAGAATTCATTTCTTCGCTAATGGATTGATTCTCTACAGTTCCGTATTCAGTTTGCCGACGATCGCCAGAGACACCTTTATCTTCTACCGAGTCTAATATATTATTCTGTTCTGGTTCCTTTTCTGATAAATTATCCTTATTGTCTTTATTGCTTTTTTTCATATATATTATTTAATTAATTACCCAATTTTTTTTCCAACTCTTCAATTTTTTTTCTTAATTCATCTATCTCCTGTTCACTATTATCTAAATCCTGAGAAATCACAGGGATAGAAGAGCTGGATGTAGAAGTAGATAATAAATTATTTTCCTCTACCTTATTACTGATAGCTTCTTTTAATTTTTCCACTTCGGCTTGATTCATCTTTTCGGCTGATTTTTTTTCTTCTAAGCTTTCTAAGGTCTTTAAAAAACTATCTTTATCTTCTTGGAATTCTGTTTTAATTTGATCCAAGCCTAAATCGCTAATCTCTTGAGAAACATCTTTTTGAGGAAAAATATTTTTTAAATTTAATGACCAAATAACAAAGATTGCTATTGTAGATAAAACAACAAAAATCATCAACCAAAAACGATTATCTTTTTCTTTAATAATATTTTTAATCTTTATTTTCCAATCTTTATTTTCCATATTGGACACAAAACTATTCTTTAATACCGTCTAAATTTACATCATATAATATTTGCTCAGAAATCAAACGATATTTAATAATCTCTTCTGATTTAAACCATAGAGCAATTTCTCTTTCAGCTTCATCTGGCTGGTCAGAGCAATGAATTAAATTTCTAACAGCTCGACTATCAAGATTTGATAATTCGTATGAATCAAGGGTAAAGTCTCCTCGAATAGTGCCAACATCAGAAGTTAATGGTTCAGTTCCTCCAACAATTTTTTTAACAATTCCAACAGCTTGATTTCCTTCAAAGATCATGGCCACAACTGGGCCACAAGTCATGAATTTAACCAAAGCATCAATAATATCACGGCCATATTCAATAGCCTCCTTCTCAGTTGGAAGTCCAGCTTTTTCACGATTCTCTACAACCTTTTGCCCCTTTGACAAAAACCACTCATCATCTTTATTATAATGTTTCCAACATTGATCTTCGGTGGCCATCATCATCTTCATAGCTACCATTTTTAAACCAGTTCTCTCTAAACGGCTAATCAATTCTCCCATTAAAGATCTTTGAATAGCGTCTGGCTTTAAAATAACAAAACTTCTTTCTTTTTTTGGATTCATTGTGCTCATATTTTTTTATTATTAATAAATTAATTTTTAAATATTACCAAATTCATATCTTCACTTGGCAAATCTTTCTTATTTATTTTAAATTTCTCTTCATAATTTGGCTCAATTCCCAATTCCTTAACAAACTTATCAACTCCTTCTATATCTATTTTTAAATCTTTAGTTTTATAATGCATTGGAATAACAATACGAGGTTCAATCTGTGAAATTACTTCCACGGCCTTTTTAGCATCTAAAGTAAATTTTCCGCCAACTGGTATAAACAAAACATCAACTCCTCCCAATTTTTCTAATTGTTTGTTGTCCAAAACATCCCCCAAATCTCCTAGATGAGCTAAGCTTATTCCTTCAATATCAAAACGAAAAATAATATTATCGCCTCTTTCAGATCCGTTCTTATCATCATGATGAGATCTAATACCCTCAATAATGATACCCTTAATATCAAATTCGCCAGCGCAATCAACCACAAACGGAGCTCCTCGAAGAGAAGATACATTATTATGATCATCGTGCCCATGACTAACCGAGACAATATCGGCTTCAACATTTGGAACCTTAAGGCCAATCTCTTTAGAAAACGGATCTGTTATTAAAGAAACATTTTCTCCATTAATTTTTTCCTCTATTTTAAAGCAAGAATGCCCTAACCAAGTTATTGTCATATTTATTATTATTAAATATATAAAAAGCCAATTTCTTAGCTTTTTTGTTGCTTTTTAGATATATTATCTTCAATTATTATAGCAAGAAAAAAAAATAGGGTCAAATATTTTTGACCCGACAAATTAGATTTGAGTAATAAAAAAGGGCGTCATTTTGACACCCTTTAAGAACTTTATGCTTTTTACCAGCCAAGCGCAATTACTTGTGATGGTTTATTTTCAACATGAAAAGTTCTAACTTCGGTCTTGTCATCGCAAAACACTATTCCATTAAAGAAGGTTTTCTTCAACCAAACTTTTACCGAAGAGTGCGGCGCGACAGAAATTGCCTCCCAACCCATTTTAGGTGAGCCAGAGACCGAAACTGCAAAGTTTTTTTGCTTTCCCGCAAGTGATCCCGAATTCTTTCCCTTGTATTCTGCGGGAACAAGAATTGTTATTGGAACATTGCGATCGTTTCTCAACGTAACCATTGAGTTCTTTTTTCCGGGATCGCCAGCTATAGAAGCGGGTTTAAAAGGATTATCCTTCAAAGATATTTTTCCATCATTAATTAAAAACGGAAGATTAATCTTAGGAATAAAATACGATCCTACCTCTAAGTAAACCTCGAAACTATACGCTCCGTCCTTTGGAAGATTTGGAGCCAAAACTACCATTTTATCATCTTTTGAAGCGTCAACCACAAAAGAGATACCAATTTCCTCGTTTTTAACAAGACAATTGAATGGAAGTTCTGATTTAGCAACAAACTCCAAAGTGGGAATCCCTAGCAATTCATCGGTAATCACTGCCTTAAAGATGGGCAATTCTCCAACGAAAGCTTCGTAATTCTTGTCCTTTTCGACAGTCGGCTCCAAAAGAAAATTTATGTTTCTTTTAATAACCTTGCCGTTAAGAGTAAATTCTACCATACCAGTTACATATTTTGAACGACTGGTCTTGATAACAAGTTCATAAAGACCGGCCTCCACCATATCACCATCTTCGCTCTCATCCATAGTTGTTTTGAACTCTAATAATTGTTCGAGCTCAACCCTTCTAAAAGAAAAAAAGAAGTCAACAATAGCCTGATTGCTTTCGGGCAAAAATTCAGTTTTTTGAGATACTGTACCCCAATTAGCCGCGAGATCCATTTTTTTGTAAGTTGGATCAGGTGATAACACTAAATTTTTAGCAAACTCCGATTGGTTGTCTACTAATATCTTAGCGTTCATTGGAGCCTTTACGCTGATTTCCATATTTGCAAAGCTTTTCAAATCTTTGCTTTCCTGAGCCAATACGAAGAATGGCACTAATACCAATAATACTACTACGATTTTTTTCATGATATATAAATTTTAAATTAAACTTCAGTTATTTTTTAAATAGATAAATAAATTATCTACTTAATTAAATAACCAAAGCTTAAATCATTCTTGTCAAGGTTCTTTATTTTAACTTAGAATTATAGCATATATATTTTTTTTTGTCAATAGGGCGTCAATAGCTATAAAAATATAGCTATAGAAATAAAAAAGGCGAAGTTTTTTTTCTTCGCCCTTTGCCTTGGTGGCAACTCTCTTACTCAAACATCGTTTCAAATTCCTCTCCGATGTTTTCCAATTCGGAAAAATCGAATCCGGAAGATCTTTTCTTCTTCTTACTCGATTTTTTTGCCGGGTCGTCCACGACGGCAACTGGAGCTGGAGTAGCCTTTAATTCTTCAACCGAAGAGTTAAGCTCTTCAACGGCTTGTTTGTTTTTATTGATCTGGTCCTGAAGGTACCAGATTTTACCGTTAAGAGTTTTTTCCATTTCGACCATTCTTTTATTTACGGCCTCCAAAGAATCAGCTACGACCGAACTCAAATCATCGATTTTTTTATCGAGCTTGTCGTCCCGGTCCTTGCTTTCCTCATCAACAACAACAATTTTTTCATTACTTTTTTCTATCTTTGAAGACAAAAGAAAAGTTGAACCGATTGTTACCACCAACAATAAAGCTGCGGCAATAATAATAAAAATAACACTATTTCCGCCTTTTTTTGGCGTACTTGGACTTGGATTTGGTGCTTCCATGATTTTTTCCTCCTATTTTATTATTAAATTAATTAAATAAATACTGTCTCTGTTTTTAAAGTTCTAAACTCAACAAATAATAGTATCATATAAAAAAATATTTGTCAACACCTTTCTGAAACTAATAAAAAAGGCGGATTTTTCCGCCTTAATGTTTTTTATCCTTTTTTGTACCAACCTGATCCTTTTCTTTTCTTGGAATCATTGCTGGTACTGGTATTAGTAACTGTATCAACTTTCAAAGAGACTGAATCGACATCAAGTCGTTTCTGTTCTGTGTTTAATTCCTTGAGCTTAGCAGCATCTTCCAAGTCAAGTCGCCAATCAATTAACTCCAGGGTTTTTCCACCCCAATATTCGTTGAGCTCCTTTTGCTCTTTTTGCCATTGAACCAAGGAATTTACCTTAAAATTCAGCGACTTTATTTCCTTGTTTAAAAGATAAAGAGAATCTCTCAACAATTGAACCTCCGACTTATTAGTTGTTACCATTTCATCCAATGAATCCATCCTGATTTCTCCGTCCTCCACGCCTGATTTGATTTCATCCATATTTCCAGAGATTTTATTTATCTCCTCCAAGACCGGCTTATTAGAGCCTTCCAGGCTTTTATCAATTTTGTTGCTAACATAAATTAACAAAAAGATAAATAACCCCACAATTAAAAAAATTCCTAGGACATAATATACCACATTTGACTTACTAGATTTTCTAGCATTTTCAACATTTTCCGACATAATTACAATTATTAAGTTAATACTATTTTTGTTTAAAAGAACTATATGACAGAAGACATTATCATTACTTTTTATAAATGTCAAGATACATGCCTTGACACTTTTTTATAAAAATGATATAATATTAAAATGTTACAGAGGCTATTAAAAGCCTTTTTGAACTTTGAAAATTGAATATTAACCAAAAACAGATATATTATGAAATTCACAGCAATTGACGCAATTAGGAACGACCAAGATGAAATGATTGGCGTAATTCTAGAAGGAGGAGAAAAACTAATGATTTCCGACTGGGAACATCAAACATTGACCTCTTTTAAAAATGTCCTGTTTAAAGTTCCTCAAAAAGGGCCATTTTCTAAATTTATAGAAAAAGCAATTTCCTTAAAAAGAACGGGGGAAATTCTTCAACTTCCGAGTTATTGGAGATTTGGTATCAAGGTTGAAAAAACTATTTTAACAAGGTCATTCAAGTTTATCGAAGATAAACACAAAGAGTTTTTGACTAGAGCTCGTATGCCCTTCGGACACGAAACTGTTGGAGATGTTGAAATTTGTTTAGCTGAAAACAAAAAAACAGGAGAAAAAAGATTAATATTGAATTATCTATTATCTTTGAACACTGAAAATAAAAAAGCTGAGCATTCTATAAAAATTGGTGGAAAAGTCTCCGCCAGAACAATACGGGAATTTGAAATTCCCGATACCTCCGAAAAAATTATTATTAACAGAATATAAATTCTGTTAATAAAAAACCGCCAGACACAAGTTTGACGGTTTTTTTATTTTCAGAATCTTTAAGAAAGTTTGTTTTTGAAATATTCAATCAATTTATCCAAAGAAATTCTCTCCTGTTCCATAGTATCTCGATGACGCAAAGTAACATCATTGTTTTCCAGGCTATCAAAGTCAATTGTCAAACAATACGGAGTCCCAATTTCATCTTGACGACGATATCTTTTCCCAATATTACCATTATCATCAAATTCACAGCGCCAATTAATTTTTAAGACATCAAAAACCTCTTTAGCTTTTTTTACTAACTCTGGCTTATTTTTTAACAATGGAAAAATGGCTATTTTAATAGGAGCTAATTTCGGATTCAATTTCAAAACTACTCGACTATCCTCGCCAATATTTTCTTCTTGATAAGCATCACATAAAACTGCTAAAAATGTTCGCCCTACTCCAGCGGAAGTCTCCACTATATTGGGCATATATTTTTCATTAGTATAAGGATCTAAATAGCTTAAATCTTGACCAGAATATTTACTGTGCTGAGTTAAATCATAATCACCTCGAGCATGAATCCCTTCTAATTCTTTAAAACCAAAAGGAAAATTATATTCAATATCATAAGCCTCTTTGGCATAAAAAACTAAACTCTCATGTTGATGCCATTTTAAATTTTCCGGTTTAATACCTAAATCCAAATAAAATTGAAAACGAATTTCTTTCCAATCATTATAATACCTATCTGAATCTTCTGGTTTTACAAAATACTGCATTTCCATTTGTTCAAACTCACGAGTTCGAAAAATAAATTGACGAGCAGTTATTTCATTTCTGAAAGCCTTTCCAATTTGAGCAATACCAAAAGGAATCTTTACTCTAGCAGAATCCAAAACATTCTTATAATTTACATAAATCCCCTGACAAGTTTCGCCTCTTAAATAAGTAGGCTCCTTAGTGAAGTCTCCAGTAAAATTGCCCAGATTTGATTTTACTAATAAATTAAAATTCTTTCCTTCAGTAAAATCTTTAGAACCACATTTAGGACATTTAATTTTATCTTTATTATCAGAAAAAATTTTATTAATTTCTTCCTCGCTCATTTTTTCATCAGCAAAAATACCATATTCCTCTAATAAGCTATCCAAGCGTAATCGACTATGACATTTTTTACATTCAGTTAATGGATCGGAAAATCCTTTAACATGCCCAGAGGCTTCCCAAATTTTAGGGCTCATAAAAATAGCTGAATCTAAACCAACTACATCATCTCGCCATTGAGTCATCGACTTCCACCAAAAATTTTTAATATTATTGGCTAATTCTACTCCATAAGGTCCAAAATCATAAACGGCCGCAAAGCCTTCATAAATTTCTGAGGATGGGAAAACAAAGCCTCTTCTTTTGCAAAGAGAGACAATTTTATCCATTTTTTCTTGATTGTTATTCATAATATTTAAATTAAATTTCATTAATACTAATTATTCCCAATAGACCTAAGGCATTTTCAGCTACTTGAGAAATTGATTTTATAAACAATAGACGAGCCTTCTTAGTATCTCTATCAGACTGTAAAATATTTATATTTTGATAATACTCGTTGAACATTTTAAATAGCTCAAATAAATATTTAGATATTTCACTAGGATCAGATTCTTCTTGAGACTTAATTATTATTTCTGGATATTTGGCTAATTTTATACACAAATCTTTTTCCAATTTATTATTCAATAAATTAAAATTTATTTTTAGAGAATTATTAAATTTTCCTTTTTTCAAGATACTCTTAATTCTAACTAAGCCATATAATACGTAAAGAGCGTTAAACCCTTCAAATTTAACAGCTTCCTCAATATCAAAAGTGATAATTTTATTAGCTGAAACCTTTAGCATTTCAAATTTTAAAATCGCTACCGCTAATTTTTCACTATTATTTTTAATTTTTTTGTCACTCCAATCAGCGTGACGCAATCTAGTCTCTTCAACCAATTTATTAAAAACTTTTTGATATAAATCATCGAAAGAAATGGAATTACCAGAGCGAGATGACATCATACCGTCTGGCAAAGTAATAAACTCATAAGGCAAATGAACAAAATTCTGCTTATAGCCAGCCAAAGATAGAACTTTAAACAATTGCTTAAAATGAAGACTTTGTCTAACATCAACTACTACATAAGAATTTTTTAAAGCTTTAAAATCCTGGAATTTTTTTTCAGCTAAAGCAAAATCAGCCACTGGATATAAGGCAGTGCCATCACTTCTGATCACTGGCAGAACTCCTAATTTATATTCCTCTAAATCAGCAATAATAGCCCCTTCACTTTTCCTAAGAATATTTTTTTCTATAAAAGAATCTACCATTTCCAGACCCTTATCAATAACCTGACTTTCAAAATAAGTTTTTTTAAATTTAATATTTAATTTTTTATAAATATTATTAAAATTTTGTAAACTTATTTTTCTAGTTTTTTGCCAAATTTTATAATTTTCTCCCTGACGACTTTCCACTTCTGACATAATACTTCCAACCTCTTGAGCAATTAAAGGATTTTCTTCTGTTTCTTTAACAGTGTTACTATAACATTTCCCTAAATTTTCAGAAAAATTATTTTTATAGCTCCAAATAGTTTTGGCTACATGAATACCGAAGTCATTGACATAAGAAACCGGGAAGGATTTAAAGCCATTGGCTAAAAAAATATTACAAATTGATTGACCAAAGGCAATATTTCTCAAGTGACCAATATGAAAATCTTTATGAGTATTAACATTGGAAAATTCGAAAATAGTGGTATCTCCCTGACCTAATTGATTTTGCCCATATTTATTTTTTTTATTAATTATTTCTGGTAAGATTTGTTCTATAAGATAAGACGGCTTAATAAAAAAATTTAAATAACCACCAACAACCTCAGAGCTAATAACAATATTTTTTAATTTTTCACTTTTTGCAATATCTTCTTTAATTCCAAAACCAATTTCTTCTGGAGAAATCTTTTTTATTTTTGACATCTTAAACAAAGGCAAAGAAAAGTCTCCCAATTTATTATCAATTGGATAAATTAATTCATTCTTATCAATTTTTAATTCTTCAGCAATAATTGTTTTGATTCTTTCCAAAATCATAATAAATCTTTAAGATTTTAACTTTATTCTAACAAATTGTCTTTTACCCCTTTGAATAATTAGACCATCTTTAATATCAACATCCTCATTGACGTCACTGATAACAACTTCATTTATCTTTATACCACCTTGCTCAATTAAACGACGAGCTTCTCCCTTACTACTAACCAACTTAGCCTCTACCAAAAGATCAATAATCTTTTTGTTGCCTGAAGATAATATTATTTCTGGCATCTCTTCGGGGGTTTCTTTCTTTTGAAAGGTGCTAATAAAATAATCCTTGGCTTCTTGAGCTAATCCTTCCCCATGAAATATTGTAACAATCTCATAAGCTAAACGCATTTTCACGTCTTTAGGATTAATCTGGCCATCAGACAAGTCTTTTTTTATTTTATTAATTTCTGATAATTCTAAAAAAGTGCAATCGGTAAACAATTGAGGAATATTTTCATCTGGCTGAGCCATAATTTTACCATACATATCAATATTGGAAGAATCTAAAAATACTCCAGTTCCCAAACTCTTAGACATCATTTTTTCTCCAGTTATTGGATTTTCTAATAAAGTAGTGATAAAAACAAATTTCTCTTTATTTTTATATTTTTTTAATAAAGTCCGGCCACATAAAGCATTAAATTTCTGGTCATTACCACACATCTCAATATCAACTTCCAAATGAACGCTATCATACCCCTGCATTAAAGGATAAAAAAATTCATGAACATAAATAGGTTTTTCTTCTTTCAGGCGTTTCTCAAACATATCCCGCTCCAACATCCTTTGGACTGTAAAATTAGAGGCTAAATTAATAACATCTTCAAAGGTCATTTTAGCTAACCAATCATGATTATAAACAACTTCAACCGGGTTTTCTGGATCATCAAAGCTAATAATCGGAGCTAATTGTTTTTTCCAATTTTTAGTATTAGCTATAACCTGCTCCCTAGTTAATTGAACCCGAGCAGCCAATTTATCGGTTGGATCACCAATTCTAGCAGTAAAATCACCAAACAATAAAACAATCTTATGACCTAATTTTCTAAATTTTTCTAAAATTATGTAATTAGTAGCATGCCCCAAATGTAAAGCTGTTCCGGTGGGATCAGCTCCTATATATATTTTTAATTGCCGCCCAGACAATAATTCTTTTTTTAACAAATCCTTAGAAGGTAAAACCTCTACTACACTACGACTCAATAATTCATCAATAATTTTAGGATCAGCAATGATTTTAGACATATTTTTATATATTTTAATATTATAGCTATCTTTCAGTATTTTATATTATTTATTCTTTTTTGGCAAACCGCATTTTATGCCTAAAATCATTTTTTTTCTTTTACATTTTTTTAAATTATGCTATAATTTAAGCGTCAAACAAATTAATAAATAATAAAATTAATAACTCCAAAAAACAATGGAGTTTAAAAACTATGCTATCATATCGAACTATTTTAAAACAAGCTTGGAAAATTTCTTGGAAAAATAAAATCCTATGGTTTTTTGGATTTTTTGCTTCCTTAATTAGTTTTTCAGCTGAATTTAAAGTCATTTCCAGGTCTTTAAATCAAGAAATGGGATTAAAAACTTTAAATAATTTTAAATTATTTTTAAACACCGGGATTTTTTCTAGAAATTCTTGGACAAACTTTATAGACTTATTAAAAAACGACCCCAAGTCCATCTTTTTCTTATTATTGGTCTTTGTTTTAATAATTGGAATATCAATTTTCTTTGCCTGGCTATCAACCGTTTCTCAAATAGGAATAATTAATTCAGTAAAAAATATTGTTAATGAAAAAAAGGAAAAATTAACTATTAAAAATGCTATAAAAAATGGTAATAAAAAATTCTGGCCAGTATTTTTAATGAATATCATAATATCACTAATAACTAATATTATTTATTTATTGATAAGCTTCCTCTTTGTTTTAGTAATAATAAAAAACCAAGTAACCGCCACTATTTTATACGGAATAATATTCATAATTTTTATACCAATTTCCTTGTTTTTATCTTTTATTATTAAATATGCAATTGCCTACATTGTTATAGAGAAAGAAAAGTTTACCACAGCCATAAAACGAGGCTGGAATTTATTTTTTAATAATTGGTTAATAAGTATAGAGATGGCAATAGTTTTATTTTTTATAAACATATTAGCAATTATTTTAATTTCATTTTTATCATATATCGTTTTCTTCTTATTCTTTGGAATAGCTCTATCAACCACCTTAATTGCTTCTCCGGCTATAATATTCTGGACAATATTAATTATAGGAATATTAATTATTCTGTCTATTATGATACTGGGAAGTGCCATACTAAATACCTTCCAAATTAGTTCTTGGACCGACTTATTTATTAAAATAAAAGACGAAAAAAAAGAAGCAAAATTAGAAAGAATATTTAAGAAATAATTTAGTTTATTATGAGTGGATTTGATTCAATTTCTAGTTTGCTAAAAAAAACTAATGATGAAGAAAGCGCTTCCTCTAAATTATCAACCAGGCAACAAGAAATAAAAAACAAAGAAATAGAAAAACAAACCCAAGCAAGAGCTCAGGCTTTAGGAGTCCCATATATTGATTTATTTGGTTTCCCAATTAGCCCCGAAGCTCTAGTTTTGGTTTCAGAAGAGGAGGCTATTTCTAATAAATTGGTTTGTTTTTTTTATGACGGAGAAAACATCCGCTTTGCCACCACTAATCCAGAAAACCCTACTATTTTAAAGATAATTGAATCAATCAATAAAGAATATTTTACTAAAA
Source organism: uncultured Gammaproteobacteria bacterium (assembly GCA_964608425.1). GTDB lineage: Bacteria > Patescibacteriota > Patescibacteriia > Patescibacteriales > UBA12465. The sequence continues at coordinate 20,566 of CAZSNN010000009.1, forward strand.
GCAGTCTTTATCTTATATCGCAAAATAGCCTTAAACACGCCTTAGATGTTTATAAAACAATTCCTAAATCAAAAAAGATTATAAAGGGGGTAGAAATAACCGAGGAAGAATTAGAAAAATTTAAAGAAATTATAACTAGCTACAAAAGTCTAAACGAAAAGATTAATGATGTCAGCACTTCTGATGTAGTTACCTTGGTACTAGCTACCGCTCTAAAAACTGGGGCTAGCGATATTCATATTGAAGCTGAAAATGAAAATATCGTAGTCAGACTTAGAATTGATGGGGTTTTACAAGAGGCTGCCACTATTGAAAAAGATAAATGGAAAAAAATAATATCTCGCATGAAAATATTGGCGGGGGTAAAAATAAATATTGAAGATAAGCCCCAGGACGGAAGATATTCTATTTTTTTATCAAATGAAAAAGTTGATGTTAGATCTTCTTTTTTACCAACCTCTTACGGGGAGAGCGTAGTAATGCGTCTTTTAAAATCTAGCTCTATTGGTCTTTCTTTTGACGATTTAGGCCTAAGACCTCAGGCTTATGAAATTTTAAAAAAAGAAATAGAGAAACCCAATGGATTAGTATTAACAACTGGTCCGACTGGAAGTGGTAAAACTACTACCCTATATGCGATTTTAAGCAAGCTTAACCAACCAGGAACAAAAATAATTACTTTAGAAGATCCTATAGAATATCAATTAAATGGAATAAGCCAAAGTCAGGTTGAATCAAAAAAGGGATATACCTTTTCTTCTGGACTTCGATCTATTCTCCGCCAAGATCCAAATATTGTCATGGTTGGAGAAATTAGAGATTTAGAAACAGCAGAAATTGCCATTCAGGCTAGTTTAACTGGGCATCTTGTTTTGTCAACTCTTCACACCAATGACGCCTCCGGGGTTATTCCTCGTTTAATTGATATGGGAATTAAACCATATTTTTTAGTTCCATCAATTAATGCTGTTATTGGACAAAGACTTCTTCGAAAAGTTTGCCCTCATTGCAAGCAAGTTCATGAATTAACCGAAGATGAAGAATTTTTAGTAAGAAAAATTTTAGCAGTAATATCTCCTAAGTCAGGCATCAAAATTCCTACTATCCTGCCAACTATGTATAAAGCTGGGCCTGGCTGTGATAAATGCAATGGTATAGGATATAAAGGAAGACTAGGTATTTACGAAATATTTACCATGGATGAAAAATTAAAACAATTGACTGTCGACAATGCTCCTTCATTTAAAATATTACAACAAGCTATTGAAAATGGCATGATTACCATGCTACAAGACGGAGTTTTAAAATCTTTAGACGGTCAAACTAGTCTCGAGGAAGTCTATCGGGTTATGGGTAATTTTGATTATGTGGACGAATTATATAACGTGGCTATTTCACAAACAATTAGCAAGGGAATAAAAATAAAAGATGAGATTTTAGAAAAAGCTAAGGCTATGATAAACAATAAAGAATTAGTAATGGAGGCTATTGAAAAAATTCCAACCAACGAGATTATTTTATTATTATTATCTCTAGCCATAGAATCAAATGCCGGAGATTTACACATAGAACCAACAGAAAAAAATGTTAAAATTAGATTCCGAATAGACGGAGTTTTGCATGACATGTTTGATTTATCAAAAGATAATTTCCTGCCACTCTTAGGAGAAATTAAATTATTGGCTGGCTTTGAAACCAATGTCAAAAAAGCTACTATGGATGGTCGATTTTCTATTTCTCTAGCGGACAAAAAAATGGATTGTCGTGTCTCTATTATATCTGGTGGCTTTGGAGAAACTGTTGTTATTAGATTATTAACTGGTGGCGAGGGAGCCTTAGATTTAGAAAAATTAGGTTTTTCTGAATATTCTCTACCAATATTAAAAAATTCTATTCAAAAAACTAAGGGAATCATATTAACAACTGGCCCAACCGGAAGTGGTAAAACAACCACTCTATATAGTATTCTAAAAACATTGAATACTCCTGATGTAAAAATAATTACAGTCGAAGATCCTATCGAATATCAAATGGAAGGAGTTATTCAAACTCAAATAGATATTGCTGGTGGATATACCTTCGCTTCCGCTATGAAATCACTACTCAGACAAAATCCTAATATTATGATGATTGGAGAAATTCGTGATAGCGAAACCGCTAAAACGGCCATGGAGGCCTCCTTAACTGGACATTTAGTGTTATCAACTGTTCATGCCAATAGTGCTGCTGGAGCTATTTCTCGTTTTATTGGACTGGGCGTAGAAAAATCAATGTTAGCTAACGCTATTGAATGCACTATTGGCCAAAGATTAGTTAGAAAAATATGTCCTGATTGTCAAAAAGAAGAGGTTCAATTGGCTCCCGAAGCTCTAGAGGAAATTAAAAGAGTTTTAGGTCAAATAAAGAACAAAAATTTTGTTATGCCAACCGAATTTAAATTCTATCGAGGTCGGGGTTGCGAAAAATGTAACGGCATTGGATACAAAGGACGATTAGGGCTATATGAAATTATGTCTATTACCCCAGAAAATCAAAAAATAATTTTTGAACAAAGCCTAAGTGACAAAGAAATAGAAAAGTTAGCCATAGACGATGGCATGATTACTATGGTTCAAGATGGAATCTTAAAAGCTCTAGCTGGACTTACTACCATTGAAGAAATTATTAAAACAACTAAATAAATATAATAAAATAAATAAATGTTAGACAAAAAATTTATCGCTTTGCTTCAAAAAGATTATTCCGAAAAAAATAGTCAAAGAAGACAAATTATTAGTGCCTCTAATATAATTTTAAATAATTCTAAAAAGGCTATTTTTGCAATTCACCGAAATGAAATAGGAGTGGCCGAGGAAAAATTAATTGAAAATGAAAAATCAATTAAAAAATTAAACGAAAACTTCGGAAGCAATAGAACCGCCGAAGAGGGTGCTTTTATGGCCGCCCTAGAAGAATATGTAGAGGCTAAATTATTCTTTAATTTTGTAAAAACTGAAAAAATAGGGAAAATAAAAGAAATCAAAGTCCCACTAGAATCATATCTAGGAGGAATTTGCGACTTTACCGGAGAATTAGTTAGACGGGCAGTTAACGAAAGTATTAATAAAAACTTTGACGAGGTCAAAAAAATAAAAGATATAATTAATGAGATATTAAACGAATTAATTGACTTCGATATTACTGGATATCTACGAACTAAATATGATCAAGCCAGAGGAAATCTAAAGAAAATAGAACAAATGGACTATGAAATTAGTCTAAAAAAATTATAAACTATGAAGGTAGCCATAATTTCAGATATTCACGATAATTTGGCCAATCTAGAAATCTTTTTTGAAATTATCTCTAAAGAAAATATTGAAAAAATAATTTGTTGCGGAGATGTTTGTAATTCGGAGACTATCAAGATATTAGCCGAAAAATTTACCAAGCCAATTATAATAGTTTTTGGCAACGCCGAAGTTTATAGTCCCGAGGATCTAAAGAAATATTCTAATATTACAGATTTGGGTAGATTTGGCTACATACAAATAAATAATTTTAAAGTTGGGGTTTGTCATGAGCCTGGTTTTATCAGAAATCTTTTTCAAGAAAAGCCCGATTTAAATTTTATTTTCTATGGACATACCCACAAACCCTGGATGTCTATGAAAAATAAGGCCACCCTAATTAATCCTGGGACTCTGGGAGGCGTATTTCAAAAACCTAGTTTTGCTATTTGGGATGACGAAACCGGAAAAACTAAACTTAAATTACTTCACGATATTAAATAAATTAAAAATAAATGAATAATCAATTAATAAAAAAAATAGCCCTAGAAGCTATTTCTTTGTCAGCCGAAAAATTAAAAAAAGAATATTTTAATTTTTCTAGAAAACAAGTAGAAATAAAAGGAAGGCACGAAATCGTAACTAAATATGATTTAATGTCAGAAAAAATTATTATTAAAAAAATAAAAGAATATTTTCCTGATCATCATATTTTATCAGAAGAACAAGGAGATAATCAAAAAAAATCTGATTATCTTTGGATTATTGATCCTATAGATGGCACTACTAATTTTTCTATTCACAATCCCCTTTGGTCAGTATCCTTGGCCCTTTTATATAAAAATGAAATAATCTTAGGAATAATTTTGGCCCCAATTCTAAATGAATTATACATCGCTGAAAAAAATAAAGGAGCTTTTTTAAATGGCAAAAGAATAATTACCCCCAAAACCACTCAAGAAAAAATTATTAATACCTTCTGTCATGGTAGCACCGAAAAAGACATTAAACGAGCTATCAAATATTATTCTCATCAAAAATTAAATCATTTAGATTGCCGACAATTAGGCAGCGCTACTCTAGAGTTAGCCTATGTAGCCACTGGCCGAGTTGATTCCATTGTTATCCCCGGAGCTAAATCCTGGGATGTAGCTGCTGGAGCTTTAATAGTAAGTGAAGCGGGAGGGAAAATTACCGATTTTTCTGGTAAAAAATGGACTATAGAAAGCCCTGATATTTTAGCTAGTAATAAAAATATTCATCAAAATATATTAAAGACTATTAAAAAAATAAAAATCTAAATTAAAAAAATAATCGCTATAAATTAATCAATTAATTTTTTAATCTGAGGAATAATCTTTTTCATCTCCTTATCTGTCTCCTTCATAATTTCTATAGAAACTTTCTTGTCTAAATAAGTTTTTATTCGAGACATTTCTGAATATTTAGAGGTATCGGGGTTAATGATGATATCAGAACTCTTCATATTAGAAATGGCTGCATTTTGTAAAGCTATTTCAATAACTCGCATTAATATTTTAGAAATATTTAAACCATTGGTGTTCATGTCGTATTTATTATACAAATTAACCGAGATAACAATATCGGCCCCCATTTTTTTAACTATATCATCAGGGACAGCTCTGGATATCCCCCCATCAATCAAAATTTTGTCTTCATGTTTTAAGGGCTTAAAGGTTAGTGGAATAGAAATGCTAGCTCTAACGGCTCTAGCAATATCACCATTTTTAAAAACAAAAGGTTCTCCCGAAATTAAATCAGTAGTCACTACATTTAAAGGAATTTGAGTATTTTTAAACTCAGCCCCCTTAAAAATACTTAGAAAAGCCTTCTCAAAAGCATTTCCACTTAAAATTCCATCTCTTAGAGAAATATCTTTTAAATATTGATATTTTTTGTCTTGTTGGCTAAAAACATCAGCGCCTATTTTTTCAACATCTTTAAAAATGGCATAATGAGCTCCAACTAGGGCTCCAATACTACTTCCAGCGATAAAATCTATGGGAATATCATTTTCTACTAAAGCCTTAATCACTGAGATATGGGCCGCTCCACGAAAACCTCCGCTACCCAAAGCTAAACCAATTTTTTTTCTTTTCTTATTCTTAGAAAAACCCAACATAAATTTTAAATTATTTTTTTTAAATATTTGCCAGTATGACTATTTTTTGATTTCATAATTTCTTTGGGGTTTCCAATCGCTACAACTTCGCCTCCCTTGTCTCCCCCGTCAGGCCCTAAATCAATTACCCAATCAGCTGATTTTATTATATCTAAATTATGTTCAATCACCAAGACGGTATTACCTTTATCAACCAAGCCATGTAATACTTTTAATAGATTTTTAACATCTTCGAAATGAAGTCCAGTAGTTGGTTCATCTAAAATATACAAAGTTTTACCAGTAGAAGGTCGAGAAAGCTCATAAGCCAATTTTATTCTTTGAGATTCCCCGCCTGACAAAGTAGTGGCACTTTGACCTAATTTTATATACCCCAAGCCAATACTATTTAATATTTCCAGTTTATTTTTAATATTTTTTTCTTCAGAAAAAAACTTTAAAGAGTCTTCAATGGTCATCTCTAAAACTTCAAATATGTTTTTATTATTATATTTAACTTTTAAGACTTCTTCATTATATCTTTGACCATTACATTCATCGCATTTAACATAGATATCTGGTAAAAATTGCATCTCTACTTTTAAAACTCCATCACCCTGGCATTTCTCACAACGCCCACCTTTTAAATTAAAAGAAAAATGACGAGCCTTTAATCCTGCTTTTTTAGCCTCTGGCAAAGAAGCAAAAAGATCTCTAATATATGAAAACATACCAGTATAGGTAGCTGGGTTAGATCGAGGGGTTCGCCCAATAGGAGATTGGTCAATATCAATTATTTTATCAATAAATTCAGCCCCTAAAATAGCTTTATGTTTTCCCGGTTCTTCTTTGGCTCGATAAAATTTTTTATTCAAAGCTTTGGCTAAAATATCAATCATTAAAGTCGATTTGCCAGAGCCAGAGACACCACTGATAACAACCAAATTCTCTAAAGGTATATTGACGTCTATGTCTTTTAAATTATTTTCACTAGCTCCAATAATCTTTAAAAATTTATCTTTATTCTGTCGATAATATTTAGGAACAGGAATTTTTTTATCACCAAATAAATATTGAGCTGTTAAGGAGGTTGTATTCTTTTTAAATTTATCTAAATCTCCAGCAAAAATAACATTTCCTCCATGCTCTCCGGCCATTGGACCAATATCTAAAATGTAATCAGAAGACAGCATCATGCTAGAATCATGTTCAATTACTATAACAGTATTGCCTTTAATATTTAAATTTTTTAAAGTCTTGATTAAATTTTCGTTATCCTTGGGATGCAGACCAACAGATGGCTCATCTAAAACATACAATAATCCTACTAAATTAGAACTAATTTGATGAGCCAACCTTAGTCTTTGAGACTCCCCCCCAGATAGAGTGGTCGCTGAACGACTAATTGACAAATAAGACAAACCAACCCGCAAAATATTTTCTAACCTAGTTATTACTTCTTTAGAGATAGAATCAAAAATTAATTTTTGAGAACTTGTTAATTTAAAATTCTTAGAATCTTTTTTAAAAAAATCTCTCAATTCTTCAATATTTTTTGAAGACAAATCATATATGTTTATATCCTGAAATTTTACCAACAAAATTTCATCTTTTAATCGACGACCACCACAACTAGGACATTTAATCTCTTTCATGTATTGTCCAATTTTTTGACGAATATAATTTGACTCTGTTTCTTGGTATTTATCTCGAAGACCCTTTAATACTCCGGAAAAATTTTGGTCACCATTTAATATTAGGTTTAAATGATTTTTTGACAAATCTTTTAAGGGCTTAGAAATATCAAAATTATGGCGAAGAGCCAATTTCTCAACTTCATTTATTAAATTTTTTTGATTATCAAAATTATAGTGCAGCCAAGGCTTAATGGCTCCTTGAGCAATATTTAAATTTAAATTTAAAATTAAAGAAGTATCTATTTCCATTTTGACCCCCAATCCGCTACAAGTTGGACAAGCTCCGTGACTAGAATTAAAAGAAAAATCTATAGCTTTAAATTCACTTCTTTCATGACCGCAACGCCCACAAAAAATCTTGTAATCATTTTTATTCTTTTCCATTTTTTTTCTTTGCATTTTTTGGCCACATTCAGGACAATACGGAATTCCAATCTTAGAAAAAAGTAATCTAAAATAATCATAAATTTCTGTTATAGTTCCAACAGTTGACCGAGGATTATTGCTAGCCGACTTTTGATCTATAGAAATAGCTGGAATCAAACCCTCAATCAAGTCAACGTCAGGTTTATCCATCAATCCCACAAATTGCCGAGCATAAGAAGATAATGACTCGACATAACGTCTTTGACTTTCGGCATATATTAAATCAAATACTAAGGACGATTTTCCAGAACCAGATAGACCAGTTACTACAATAAATTTATCCCGAGGAATCTCTAAATCAATATTTTTTAAATTATTAACTCGAGCCCCCCTTATTTTTATTAAATTAGCCATTTTTTATATTTTTAATATTATTATAATATGGAATAAAATATTTTAATTATCCATAAAGAAAACTTTTCTAAAATATTTAAACTTGCAAATTTGTCTGAAAATTTTACAGAATTTTTCTTCCAAATATCAATAACTACAAGCAATTGTTCCAACAATTTTTTATCCTTAATAAAAACTCCCGACTCTATACTGCGATTAAAAGACAACAAATCTAGATTTTGCGAACCAATAAGAGCCTCTTCATTGTCTACAATTAAAACCTTAGCGTGATTCATCTTATTTTGACCATAAAAATTTATTTTTAAATGGGAAAATTTTTTAATATAAGCCCGATTAATTTTATTTAATATTTTAATGTCAGTATCAAAAGGTATATAAATATCTATTTTTACCCCTCGATCAATAGCATTTTCTAATAAAGCCATTAACCATCGAGGCGGGGTAAGATACGGGGTAACAATAACAATATTTTTTTGAGCTGAAATTATTTTTTCTTGATAATAGGCCTGAAGAGCAAATATTTTATGATTTGGCCAATGTTCTAAAAATTGGGCTTTTATTGTTTTTAAAATATTTTTTCTTCTCTTGCTAATAATGTATTCATTTTTGCCGCCACTCATTTTGTAGGTATAGGCAAAGGATCTTAAAATATTTTTAGCTAGCCTTGGTCCAACTATCTTTATCTGTAAATCTAGCCAATCCATGCTATTTTTTTTAATATTAACCCCTCCTAAAAAAACTATCTTTTCGTCGATAATTAATATTTTTCGATGAGTTATTCGAAGCCATTTACTAAAAAACAATACCTCAACTCCAGAACTTTTTAATTCTTTGACGGTAGAGCTTTTTAATTCTGAACTTCCAAAAGAATCAGCTACTACCACCACCTCTAAACCATTTTGAGCTTTTTCTTTTAATATTTTTATAAAATCATAGGGGGCATCAGTATCATCAACAAAAATATACATTTCTATATAAATGGATTTTTTAGCTTTTTTTATTTCTTCCATCATAGCGCGCCAAGCTTTTTTAGAGGTTGTGTATAATTTGTATTTCATAAGCCAACTAACATTATATCAATTTTTAAACAATTTTTAAAGTCCTTATGAAAACAAAAAAGAATACCTAAATTAAGTATTCTTTTTTGTTTTTTTTGTGATTTTGAAGCTAACAGGCATCAATTCTTTTTTTGTGTCCCTATTATTGCTAATAGGGTCTCTTCTGTAAACAGAAGAGCCGACCTAAGTTTTTAAATTAATAATTTAAAAACCTAATCTCCCTAGAAAGGAGGTGATCCATCCACAGCTTCCGCTACGGATGCCTTGTTACGACTTAGTCCTTGTTGCCAGCCTTACCTTCGGCCCCTAATAGGGGACTTCGGGCACTGCCAACTCCCTTGACTTGACGGGCGGTGAGTACAAGACCCGAGA
>CAZSNN010000010.1:0-27819 GCA_964608425.1 uncultured Gammaproteobacteria bacterium
TGCGGAGAGGGAGGGATTCGAACCCTCGGTACCCGTTAAGGCACGACAGTTTTCAAGACTGTTCCATTCAACCGCTCTGGCACCTCTCCTAATATCTTCAAACAATAAGTATAATATAAAATATTTAAAATAAAAAAGCAAGAGCCAGAAAATAAAAAAGCCTGCTTTTTTAGCAGACTCTAAAACTTAATCCATTGTCCAGAAAAAACTATAAGAAATAAATCTTTGTCTTCTCAGAGATCGACCCCTTATCTCAGATCGCCTCTTTTCCTCAAGTAATTTAGGAATATCCAAAGGATCTCGTCCTAATTTCTTGCAACGCTCATTCCAAGCGTCAATAATCTTAAAATAGCTCCCAACCACTTTCATGGTTTTAACTTTTTCATAAACTTTCTCAAAATTAGTATTATTCATACTTTCTATTTCGGCTGTTTCTTTCGGTATAATCATAATATTATATTTTAAGGTTCTATGGCTATAAACTAACCTAAAGATAATAAAATGTCAAGTTGACTTTTATGGGCAATAGATATAGAATTCTCAAAGAACCTTAAAAACTAGAGCCTATGAAAATTACTGAAACTATTGAACAAATTGATGTTAAAAAGAAAGAAGCTTTCTTAGAAAAAATTTGGGAAAACCAAATAGAAAAAATCAAAGAAAATTGGGACGATCGAACAATTGAAGACTTCATTCAACAAAAAGAAAATCTCTTCAAATTTTGTTTGCAAAACCTGGAAGATGAATATTATTGCGAAAGTAACAAAACTCCCTTCATCATGGTAGTTCCAATCGCCGAAAAACTTGATATTAATAAGTATCTAAGACTGATTAATAGAGAGGGGTTTTTCTCCTATATCAAAAAGGAAACTATCGATTCTTATCATCAAATGTCACCCTACTTCATAACGGGAGTTGAAATTAACAAAAATAATGTTTGTAACCCACCTAAAAAAGGAGTAAACTTAGAAGAAATGCTAGCTATCGCGGCAAATTTTAAAAAAAATTATATAACCTGCACCGAAGCTAAACATAAAAAAACTGGAGAGATGCCTATTCTAGGTAAAATGGAAAATAGACCAATGCTTCATTGGAGTAGACCAGAAATTTGCCTGGAATGCGAAATACCCAGTAAAAAAAGAAATTTTTGTTCAATATGAAAGTAACAAAAAGCAGAGATAACTCTGCTTTTTTATTTTTTAAATATATAGTAGATTATTGAGCAATCCAACCACCATCAACATATAGAACTGAACCAGTAACAAATTTGGATTCATCGGAAGCTAAATAAACTGCGGCGTAAGCAATATCGTTAGGTTCCCCCATATGACCCAAGGGAGTAGCACTAGTTATCATGGCGTTAGATTTTTCATCTTCTTCTATGCCCTTAGTCATATTAGTTTTAATAAACCCTGGAGCTATAGAATTAACTCGAATTCCCAAGGAAGCTAATTCTAAACTAGCAGTCCTGGTCAATTGATTAACTCCACCCTTAGAAGCACAATAGGCCGAAGCTCCTGGGAAACCAACAGCGCCTAAAATAGAAGCCATATTAATGATAGAGCCTTTAATATTATGTTCTTTCATAAACTTAGCAGTAATCTGAGTTCCATAAAAAACTCCATTCAGATTAATATCTAAAACCTTTTGCCAAACCTTTTCATCCATATCTAAGACACTTCCAGTCAAACCAACTCCTGCATTATTAACCATAATATCAACTGTACCAAATTTTTCGACAGCAAAATTAAAGAGATTTTCTACTTCTTCTCTTTTAGAAACATCTGCTTTAAAGAATGAAGCTTGGTCTCCTAAATCGGAAATTTTAGCATAATCATTAACACCAGAAAAAACTACCTTAGCTCCTTCAGTTAAAAACATTTTAGCAATAGCCTCGCCCAAACCAGATGAAGCTCCAGTTACTATAGCTACTTTATTTTGTAAGCGCATATTTTTTAAATTAATTATAACAAAACCATTTTAACACAAAAAAACAATTTTTGAAAATAAAAATTGTTTTATCCTAATATTAAAAATATTAACTAATTTTGATAGCTTTACCATTTATCAAGGCTTCAGCAATCTTTTCATAAGCCGAATAAAGAATTCTCTGATAAGTACTAGCGGAAGTTTTCATTTTTTGAGCTGATTCTTTTTGATCTAATTTATTTAGATGCCTTAAACGATAGGCCTCTATTTCTTCCAGGGTCAATTCCACTACCTCCAAATCTCTCATAGAGATTCCTTGGGGCTTAAAATATGTTACTTTAGGATTGAATTTTACTTGTCGACACATTCTTGGTCTAGACATAAATATTGAAAAATTATTTTTAATTTGATAAGGTTTATTAATAAAAGAAGGTTCCCAGCCCCCTGTTTTTACAAGGGGCTGGACTCAAGCCTTCTTTTATTTTTTATCTTCTTGAGAAGCAGGAGAAACAGGAGCATCAAAACATCTACCACGACCACCTCGACGACAGCCTCCTCGGCCACCACCGAAACCACGACTCTCTAAGTCTTTATTGTCAGTATTACATTTTCCCATTCCCCTACCAGTCATTGATCCTTTTCCCAAAGGACCAGTTCCATCCATTCTAGGCATATTATTAGAGTTAATTTTTATAATAGATAACTCGACAACATTATCTATTATGAGTATATACCCAAAATTAATTATTGTCAAGAAATGGCAACCACCAGCTATAAGCTGGTGGTTTATAAATCAACAAAAAAATAGACAAAATTTGTCTACTTTTTGGGGTACAGATCATCCGCGGAGAGGGGGGGATTCGAACCCCCGATACGAGTAAATGCTCGTATAACACATTAGCAGTGTGCCGCTTTCAACCGCTCAGCCACCTCTCCAAAATTGTTTAAAATAAAAAAATATGCTATAATATAATCATCTTATAAAATATAAAAAATAATGTCAACAAATATATGTCTGATGAAAAAAATATTTCTTCACTTCCAGAATTAAGTTGGGAAATAGAAGAATATACCAAACATCCCCGAGATAAAAAATGGTATATCATTGCCTCTATCATCGCCGTTGGATTAATTATCTACGCTATAATAGATAAAAATTATTTTTTTGCTTTGGTTATCATTATCGCCGCTGGATTAATAGTATTTTTCGATAATGAACCACCAAAAAAACTAAATCTTACTATCAAATATGACGGAGTAGAAATTGGCAAAAATTTTTATGAATTTGCCTCCATGTTAAATTTCTATATTATCTACAAACCAAAAGAGGGAGTAAAAAAATTATTCTTCGAATTCAAGAATCCCATTAAACATCGCCTTTCAATTAATCTTTACGATCAAAATCCTATTATCATTAGAGACTATTTACTTCAATACTTAAATGAAGATTTAGATAAAGAAAATGAACCCCTAACTGAAGGTTTGGCCAAAATATTTCGTCTTTAAAATAGCAACATCAGGTCAGCTTTAAAATAGTTGACAGAGATTTTTTTATTACTTACAATAATTAAACGTCCCTGTAGTTCAACGGATAGAACGCAAGATTGCGGATCTTGTAATCTAGGTTCGATTCCTAGCGGGGACACATTTTTATGTCCAATCAGCTTAGTCAATTAAATAAAGTTGGAGCTAAAACTGAAAAGACTCTCAATAAACTAGGTCTTAGAACTATTTCTGACCTTGTTTTTTATTTCCCCTATCGTTATGAGAAATATGAAGATAGCACCAATTTAAAAGATATTAAAATAGACCAGCCCATAAATTTCAAAGGGGAAATTATTTTAATTAGTAATAAAAGAAGCTTTCGAAAAAAAATGAATATTACCGAGGCCTTAGTTTCCAACGACTCAGGATCATTAGAAATAATTTGGTTTAATCAACCCTTCATTGCCAAAACCCTTAAACCAGGAGATCAAGTTTCTCTGGCTGGAAAAATAACTTTAAAACAAGGAAGGTTAATGATGATATCACCAATTTATGAAAAAATCTCATATCAAAAATCCAATATCCATACGGAAAATATCGTTCCAGTATATAGCTTAACTAAAGATATCACTCAAAAACAAATCAGATTCTTAATTCATCAAGCTCTTAGTAAAATAAAAACAATTCCAGATTATTTACCAAAAGAAACTCTAAAAAGACAAAAATTATTGTCGCTAGAAGAGGCTATTTCTAAAATTCACTTTCCCAAAGATTATCAAGATATCGAATTGGCCATTGAGAGATTAAAATTTTCAGAGTTATTTATATTTCAACTAAAATCATATTTTGTCAGACAAGAATTAAATAAAAAAATTGCCCCACCAATTCCCACCAAGCTAATTGCTATTAAGAAATTTATTAGCTCTCTTCCCTACACTCTAACTAACGATCAAAAAAAATCAGCCTGGACAATTCTAAAAGATATTTCTCAAAATAAACCGATGTCTCGCATTCTACAAGGAGATGTTGGAAGCGGTAAAACAGTTGTAGCTCTAATTGCTATACTGAATTGTGTTCAGAACAAAAAACAATCGGCTCTCATGGCTCCCACGGAAATATTATCCAAACAACATTACCAAACTACTTTAGAATTATTTAAAAATTTCTCTTTTAAGATTGGACTGATAACCTCCAAAAAACAAATAGCTAATTTTGCCCTAACTGGAACAAAAAAACAATGGGCTCAAGAGATTTCTCAAAAAGCTGATATTATTATCGGTACTCACTCTTTAATTCAGGAAAAAATAAAATTTAAAAGATTAGGCCTAGTCATTGTTGACGAACAACATCGCTTTGGTGTCAATCAAAGACAAGAAATTATTTCCAAGGATATTGACGATGATAATAAAAAAACTACTCCCCATTTTCTATCGATGACGGCCACTCCTATTCCTCGAACACTAGCCCTAACATCTTTTTCTGGTTTAAATTTTTCTATCATCTCAGAAAAACCAAAAAATCGTCAAAAAATTATTACTAAAATTATCGATTCTGGCCAAAGAAACAAAATGTATAATTTTATCGAACAAGAAATAGAACGAGGACATCAAGCCTTTATCGTCTGCCCCCTAATAGATCCATCGGATAATTTTGGTGCCAAATCAGTTAAAAATGAATATGAAAAGCTAAAGAGCAATTATTTTCCTAAAATTGAAATGGCCATACTTCATGGAAAAATGAAAACTGAAGAAAAAGAAGATATTATGAAAAAGTTTTCTGATAATAAAATAAAAATATTGATATCAACTTCAGTAATAGAGGTAGGAATTGATATTAAAAACGCTACCATCATGCTAATTGAAGGGGCTGAAAGATTTGGCTTAGCTCAACTTCATCAATTCAGAGGAAGAATTGGCCGAAGCGAATTACAAAGTTATTGCTTCCTAAGCTTAAGCGAAGATCAAGAAAATATTTTAGCTAAAGACTTTAATAATAAAAAAAATAGCCTAGCTAGACTAGAAGCCTTACAAAAATATCAAGACGGACTTTCCTTGGCGATGATTGATTTAAAAAATAGAGGTGGTGGCAATTTCTACGGGATAGAGCAATCTGGCTCAATAAATTTCAAATACGCCTCCCTATTTGATCATGAAATTATTAAAAAAGCTGAAGAAGAAATTGAAGCCCTAACAAAGACTGATCCCAATCTAAAAAATCAGCCTCAACTTTTAAAGAAAATTCAAAACAGCATCGAACAAACCCATCTAGAATAAATAAAAAATGCCACCCTATTATTGATGACATTAATCTTTAGATATGGGGCTTTATTACAATAATCACCCATTTAATAAAGATTGAAATTATTAACAAAATAAGAATTAATTTTGTTATTTTGAAAATAATCTTTTTAGCTCGACGACCAGTAATTTGCCTAGCAAACCTTTTATTATACTCTGGAGTTCCTCTGGTATAATACTTACTTTTTTTAAAAACAATCATTTAAAATATATTTTAAAGTTCTAATTTTATCTTTACAAGAAATCATTATAGTCTTTTCCCAAAAAAAATCAATATCCGTCAAGTCTTTTAAAAAAAACTCAAATATATTATAATAAATCTATAAAAATTAAAAATTAATTTACCAATAAAATGAAAACCCCTTTAAAATTTATTATTTTGTTAGCGACGTGTTTAATTATCTTTCCTCTGACAACTAAAGCGGAAAATGTTTTTGATCCTGGACTAATAATCAGCGATCAAGACATGTTAAATTATAAAGATTTATCACTGAGTGAAATTCAAAATTTTTTAAATTCGCAAAATAGTTTTTTAGCCACTTATACAACTACCAGCTCCTACGGCAAAGAAAAAACTGCCGCTGAAATCATCTATGACGCCTCTGTTAATAATTATGATTGCGAAGGAGTAACTCTAAGTGATAAACCGACCGAGGAAGAAAGACAAGCTAAATGTAAAAAAATTGGAACAGTTAATCCCAAATTTCTTTTAGTTCTATTACAAAAAGAACAAAGCTTAATAAGTGAGCAATCACCCAAACAAAGTCAATTAGATTGGGCTACTGGTTATGGCTGTCCTGATAATTGGACTTGTAATCCATATTATAAAGGATTTGGCAAACAAATTAATAGCGCCGCCCTACAATTTAGATGGTATATGTTAAATCCTACCAAATACACTTATCAAGCTGGTAAAACTTATACCTTTAAAAATTCCTATGCCTCTGATGCTAATAAAAAAGAAGTAACCGTTACTATTGAAAATGATGCTACTGCTGCTTTATATAACTATACCCCCCATGTCTATAACGGAAATTATAATTTTTGGGTTTTGTGGAATAAATATTTTCCAACCGAAGGCTATCCTGATGGAACCATCTTGAAAGTTGGAGAAGATTATTGGTTAATTCAATATGGACAAAAAAGAAAATTCTCTAGTATTAGCGTCTTATCTTCTCGATACAATTCCAATAGAGCTGTTTCAGTCAGCGCCTCCGACTTATCACCCTACGAAGAAGGGGCTCCTATCAAATTTCATAATTATTCTATAATAATGTCACCAGACGGAAAACTTTATTTATTGGTTGGAGAAAAAAAGAGATTATTCTCAACTACCGAAACCTTTAAAAAACTAGGATTCAATATTGAAGAAATTCAAAATGCCTCTTGGCAAGATATCAACTCCTATAAAGATGGAAAAGAAATTACTGTAGCCTCGGCCTATCCAACTGGAGCTCTTCTACAAAACAAAAAAACGGGCGGAGTATACTGGGTTGAAGAAGAAACCAAGGCCCCTTTATTAGATAAGGTTCTATTAACTACAAAATTTAAAGGAAAAACTATTGTTCCAGTTTCCGAAGAAGAATTAAATCTTTATCAAACCGTTGGCCCAATTAAATTTGATAACGGAGAATTATTAAAAGCTAATAACTCTCCGGCTGTTTATTTAATTGAAAATGGACAAAAAAGAGCTTTTGCTACTGGAGTAGTTTTTGAAGAATTAGGCTATAATTGGAATAGTGTTATTACTGTCAGCGAAAAAATAATAAAACTATATCCTGACGGAGCTCTAATTCAAGAATAATATGATTATTTCTTCTTTTATAGTTCCCCATTCTCCGATCCTCATACCCAATATTGGTAAAAAGAATTTTAGTATTTTAAAGAAGACTTCCGAAGCTTTAATGGATATAAAAAATAAAATAATAGAAGAAAAAATTGATACTATTGTCATAATATCTCCTCACCTTCCTAAAAATTTGGATATTAGTATTAATAATCATTTTCAATTTGCCATTAATTTTGAGGAATTTGGTGATTACTCTAATAAGACAACTTTAAAAGGTGATCTAAATTTATCATATCGACTCAAAGAAGTAGCTGAACCAGATTTTTGGCCAATATTAAAAGCTGATACTAAATCGGATTATGGAGCTAACATCCCATTATTCCTTTTAACCACTGAAGCCAAACAAAAGTCCAAGGAATTTAAGGGTCGGGTAATAATAATTAATACTTCCAAGGAGAAAGATTTGCAATATCATTTTGATTTTGGTCAAAAAATCAGTTCTGAAATTCACCAGCACCAAGACAGAATCGCTGTGATTGCTTCGGCCGAATTATCTCATTGCCTAAACTATAATTCCCCTGGAGGCTTCTATCAAAAAGCTATATTATTTGATGAAAAAACTATTGAAAATATTAAAAAGGGATCAAGCGGAATTGAAAATTTAATAAAAACCGATCCCAAACTATCCAGCGAGGCTAAAGAATGTGGACTTAGGCCAATTGTATTACTTTCGGGAATTATTAATTCCCTGCAATACCAACCCGAAACTATGGTTTATCAAAAAGAATTAGGTGTTGGCTATCTAACCATGAATATGGGTCTAAAAAATAATTAAGTTTAATACCAATGGATGATATTAAAAAAATATTTGAAGATAAGCTATCAAAGAAGGCTAGTGTTCCTAAGCCACCAGCTTATGAGTGGCAAGACTTAGCCCTAAAAATTGTTAAGGAATTAAACATCCCCGATTTTAAAAGATCTTCTGTCTTTAAGGCTTGTCGAGATAATAGTCAGGCCAGAATTATACAGGCCTTGACAGATACCAAGGAATTATGTCAAACTGGCCAAAAGTGGCAATATTTTTTCAAAATTATAAACCCTAAAAAATAATAGTAAAATGTTAGAAATTGTTTTACACCCCAATAAAATACTACGCCAGAAGTCAGCTCTCATTGAGCTAGAGAGCCTCAAAACAGCCGAATTTAAAGCTTTGGTCAAGGAAATGACTGAAACTATGTTTTCTAAAGATGGCGCTGGCTTAGCGGCTCCTCAGATCGGACAAAATATCCGCCTTATTGTCATAAACAAAAATGGCCAAGCCATTGCCATGATTAACCCAGAAATTACCAAAAAGTCCTGGGCCAAGGAAATAGACGAAGAAGGTTGCCTATCAGTTTTAAATAAAAAAGGAGTCCCCTACCATCTTCCAGTAGCTCGACACAAAAAAATTAATTGTATATATTTTGATAATAAGGGAAAGAAAAATAAAATTGAAGCTAACGGATTATTAGCTAGAATTATTCAGCATGAAATTGATCATCTCGATGGAATATTATTTATTGATCGCGTTGCTGAACAAAAAAATGATAACAAAGATTAAAACAATTTTCATGGGAACCCCCCAATTAGCTGCTATTGGATTACAAGCGCTACTAGATAGCGATTTTTTTAATATCTCTGCCGTCGTAACTCAACAAGACAAAAGCTCTGGTAGAAATATGAGGATTACTAAATCGGCTGTTAAAATCTTAGCAGAAGAAAACAATTTAAAAGTCTTACAGCCACATAAATTAAAAGAAATTATTGAAGATATTAAAGAAATAAAACCAGATCTAATTATTGTTATCGCCTACGGAAAAATACTATCAGAAGAAATCTTAAATATTCCTAAATATGGTTGTATTAATGTTCATGGATCATTATTACCGAAACATCGCGGAGCCTCTTGCCTACAAGGAGCAATTTTATCGGGCGATGAAAAAAGTGGCATTACTATCATGCAAATGGACAAAGGCATGGATACGGGAGCGATTATCAAAAAAGTTGAAACAGAATTATCAAGCGAAGAAACATCGGCCAGTCTAATGGAAAAAATACAAAAATTAACTTCCGAGAATTTAGCATCAATTATCAAAGATTATTTGGAGGGCAATTTAAAACCACAACCACAAAATGAATCCGAAGCCTCTAATGTCAAAATGATTAACAAAGAAGATGGTCTCCTTAATTTTGAAGAAAATACTGCTTTAGAAATAGAAAGAAAAATTAGAGCCTATTTCCCCTGGCCTGGAAGTTATGCTTTTATTGAAAAAAATGACTTGCCAAAAACAAAAATATTATTTAAAATACTAAAGTCCAACAATAATTTTATTGAAGATAAGTCTCACCAACCAGGAACTATCTTTTTAAAAGACAATCTTTTATTAGTTAAATGTATTGATAAGGCTCTGATAATAGATAAATTACAATTAGAAGGTAAAAAACCAATGGAAGCTAAAGAGTTTTTGAAAGGAAATGATTGGGTGATTGGAAAAACTCTACAATAATACTGGTCCCTTCGTCTAGTGGTTAGGACGCCAGGTTCTCATCCTGGTAACAGGGGTTCGACTCCCCTAGGGATCACATTATTCACCTATTTTAATCTTAACATCTACTGGTATTTCTGAAACGAGTTTAAAATTTTTATCCTTGGTATTTTTTTTACTAATTTTAAAAATATAAATACCGAAACCATTTATTGGAAAAGATTTTATAGATAAATTAGTAATAACATTTTTTACATCTTCACTACTCTCCTTGTTATCTTTTTGAACATTTAATTCTGTTTTTAATAAACTATTATTTTGGGGATCAAGCAGCTCTATCCTGATAACAAAGTTTTCAATTTTTTTACCAAAGCTAGACCAGCAACTGACGACCTCTAAAGGAATGCTAACAAAAACCCTTTTCCCAACCTGGTCTTTTTTTATTACCACTCCAAAAGAATCAACTACATTAATAAGGCTAATCATCTTACTCTCTCTCTTTCGGAAAAATTTCCATATTTAAAAGGAATATCCAAAACTTTAGAAATTCTTAAGAATAAACTAATTCCCATATTTATTTCGGAATTCTCAATTTGAGAAATAATTCTTTGAGTAGTTCCAACCAATTGAGCCAATTTTTTTTGACTCATTTTTTTTTCTGTTCTAAATCTATATATTTCGTCTGATATTTTCAAATAATCCTCAAAAACACTTCTCTCCGCCAGCCCCCTCTTACTTAAACGTCCGAAGGTAAATTCTTTTATTTTTTTAGTCATAACTTTTAAATTTAATAAATTTATTTAAATTTTTACCATATTTCTTATAGCACTCTTTGGTAAAAGATATTTGCTTATTATAATATTTTCTAACATTTTCTCTTTCTCTTTTATTGTAGTTTTTTTTATCCTCTTTATCTAAAAAACCAAAAAACAAGATGTCAGAACCAATTAATATAAAAAATAATCTAATTAATAACTTGGAAAATTTCCTCCTATACTCAAAGACTTCTTTGCCATCAAAACAATATTGTCCCAACCCCTTAATAATACGCCCATCAATATCAATTTTATCTTTATTCAAAAAAGAATGCCTCAAAAAAGAATCCATTTCGTTAAAATGTTTTTCATTTTTTTCTATGCTTTTAAAAAAATCGATAACAACAGTGCCATTTTTTATTTTTTCATCATAAAAGATATAAACATTCATAAAGAGAATAACAACCACTAATAACTATATTATATACCTTATCGGGTATCATGTCAAGATAGACAAAAGGGTTGATTTTAAATAAAAAAGCAGAGGCCATCCTAAAAAAGAATGGCCTCGCGTTCTGCCACCTAAGCGACAGAAGGAACATGTAATTAAATTATATATTAAATATATAATTTTGTAAATATATCAGCCATTTAAAAACAAAATTATTGTGGCATAGACCCAATTGATTCTTTATAAATTAAAGATAAATTTAAGCTAAAGGAGAGTGCTTTTATTTATAATATTTTTACTCTTAATATTAATTATTTTTTTTTATACTCTCTGCAAAAACTAACCTCAACTCTTACTCAACTACTTATTAATAGAAAATAATAATAAACTAGTAATAAACTTTATATAAAATTAATTATAAAAATTAAATAAAAAAAGCCGCTTTTGCGACTTTTGTTATTTATAAACCGAAGATTTTTACTCTTCCCTCAGCCATAAAAACGCTTTCTGGCTCCTTAGTATATTCCAAAAAACATTTTTGATAATCAACATTCCAGGCCATATAGGGAAATTTATTACGATGAGGCTTAGGGTGCCAAAGCACTGAACCAGTACAAACTGGAATTTTACTTAAATAAGCATCTAAATGACTGCCATGTTTGAGAAAAATTCTTGTATCCAACAAGACTCTCTCTAATAGGGTCATCGGCCGATAACTCTTATCCTCCTTGATTCTCTGGCTATCAAAATCTTTTGGAAAAACTATAACATAATTTTTGCTATTAACATGATCATTCTTGAGCCCCAAAAAACCCTCCTTACAAATTTCTATAGAGAACCTTTTCTCTATAAATTCTATAATCACTTGGAGCTCTAATCCTTTGGGAATAGCAATAACGATATTTTCCGAACACAAATCTTCGGGCGACAAGGACTCTAAAGCTTCGACTAAATCTGAAAAGTCAGATTTTTGACCACTAAGCCTTTCAATTTGCAAGAGGATATTATAGAAATAATTCTCCTGCCTAATCAGCATTTCAATACCTTCAGCTTTCATAACTGTATATTTAAATTGTTAAACAACTAATTGACCTTATATCTTAACAGAAAATTTGAAAAAATCAAGTGCTAGCAAATACAAAAAGAGCGACCTTGCGGTCGCTCTTTTTTAGACGAGTTAACGTCGGGAATATACTAAATTAATTTCTTAATTAGTATGTAGTTGTGCCACCATCAATTGGGAATGAAGCAAGATTTGCTCCATCTCTTGCTGTATAGGTAGTTACAAATTTCTCACCCCAAGAAATATTATCAACAGTAGTATTATCTAAAGCGATTCCAAAAGTTTTATCGTCGCTTAATAATGAAGTATTACCAGTAACTCTGTAGGTTTTAGTAGCACCCTTTCCTACGATTGATGTTAATCCTGTAAAGTTAGCATCATTAGTAATTGTTCCAATTTGGTCTCCTCCAACTTCGTAAAGTTTGAAGCCTGAAGTAGAAGCCTTACCTGAACCATAAAGAGTGAATTTCAAAGTCTTCAATTGTAAGTCTTCGTTAGCATCAGCAGTAACACTAAATCTTAACAATTCTTGATTTAATGAAGCTCCACCAGTTGCATTAGAAACGTGAGCAAAGGTTGGCTTAGTTTTCAAGATTGTCATTGTTTTAGAAACAGGAGCATTTAAATTGATTGAAGTCCCACTCAATTCTTCTCCAGAAGATGATTTAACTTTTCCACCCACGATCTCTAATGCTAAAGTTCTAGCCGAATCAGTAGAAACTTCAATTGGATTGAAGATAGCCTTTAGGGTAACAGTTTTACTTTCATTAGCAGGAATAACTAGTTTGTTATTAGTGATATAGAAAGTAGTTGTAGCACCAACTGGAATAGCAGAGTCAAGAAGAGTAGAACCTAAGTATAATTTATATCCATAAATTCTAGCACTTGTAGTAGCAGCATCTGAAGCGTCCACTGAATTTACAATAACTAATTCAGTGACATTAGCACTATCATCTTCCGCTGTAGCAGTATATTGAGCAATCTCTTGTTCAACACCAGCTTTAGCAACTAAAATATTAGCGCCTGGAGTATCAGCCCCAACTGTAACTGTTATACTTCCGTTTGAAGTAATTTCAAATCTAGCTGTATTTTCTGCATATGTTCCAGCAATAACCTTTCCTAATGAATCTTGAGCATTAATGGTCATAGTTGTTCGGAAAGATGTTGTAGCAGTTCCAGCAGCTTCAGAAGTTAATGAACCTCTTAGTTCAACAACTTTAACAGAGTTTTGAGCGATAGTGTAATTTAATGATGAAAATACTGCACCACTAGATGTAAAATTTCTAGTTGTACCGATTTGAGAACCATCAACAAATAATTTCATATCATAGATATGAGAATAGTCTGTAGCTGTTCCCACTCCACCATCAACAGCCTGACTCAAAGAAATAGATGTCAATTTGATAGCATCATTTGTTGCCTTAACAGCAAATTTACCTAAAGTAACATCAGTAGAACCTTGAGCAATTTTCTTACCAGCAGCATAACCATCATTTCTTGTGAAAGTTAAAGCTCCACCAGCAACAGTCAAAGTTGCTCCTTGAGCAGAACCATTGATATCACTAGGAGAAACTACATTTCCACTGCTTGTGTATTCTGGGTTATGACCAGAGAATAATGAATCTGTTAACTTAGCAGTAAAAGTTTTTGAAGAAGAAGCTGTTGTTTTTACATCAACAGTAACCTTAACTTCATTATTACCTTTATTTAAAGTTAAAGAAGAATCAATTGTTTCAACTGTAGCAGTGCTAGTTGATAAATCAAATGAGCTTAATAAAACATTGTTCAAATAAACTTTAATGTTTTGGAATGAATCAATGTCTCCTGTATAGTTAACATTCATACCATCAGTAGCAATTTGCTCATCAGCTTTAATATTTGCTAATAAAACAACAACATCCTTAGAACCTTTGATAATATCTTGATTAGAAGGATTTGTTACCTTTTTAGAAACATCAATAGCTCCAGATTCAATTTTAGTTGCACCGAAGTCAGCGTTAACATCTCCAATAACTTTTACTCCAAAACCAGTAGCTTTCTCATAAGCATAGAACTCTTCTGATTTATAAAGTTTTAAGTTGATGCTATTAGGGTCGGTATTATCTTTTCCAATAATATCTCCTTTAATAGTAAAAGATTCTGTTCCTCCATCTTCTCTTAACATTTCCATTCCACCATTTGAAAAAGTGAAAGTTACATAACGACCATTGTAAGTAGCATAATCAGTTACTTTTTCTCCGTTATTTTCTAAATAAAGGTCCATAGTAACATTAGCTAAATCTTCAACACCGCCATTTCTTAATGTTAAGGTCTTTAAAACAGTGTCTCTTCCAGTTGTAGAAGCTACGCTTGTTGTAACTTCAAAAGTTGCCAATTCAACCTCTTCATCTCCAATATTAACAGAAGCGTTAACAGTTGAAGTAGCGAATGTTAAAGCTGTAACTTCGTAAGAAGCAAAACTCATTAAATTACCAACGATTGGAAATGATCCAGAAACTGTTGATCCACTAGCTGAAATAGCTGAAGCAGAAGCAATTCCTAAAGCACCATTACCAGAAACATCAGTAACATCAGCTAAGATGTCTAAAGTAATAGTTTGTCCAGCTGGAATAGTCAAAACTGGAGAGAAATTCAAAATAACATTATCATTAGTTGTTAATGTTCTTTTTGAAGCAATGATATTTCCATCTTTTTCAGCCCAAACTTTAAAATTGTTTGAAGCAAAAGTTGTTAAACCACTTCTTGTAATAGTAATAGCATCTACATAAGCGATACCATCATTAGAAGCAGTTAAATTAACTTTTGTGAATGGAATTCTTCCAACAGTTGTTGGAACTGATTGAGAAGCAGGAGTCATTGAGTTTAAAGAAACTGTAACACCTGTTCCTTGACCTGGTTGCCATCCTGTAGCAACTCCACCTTGTGAAGTTTTAATGATAGCAGCTTCAGCACCAGTGATAGTTGAACCACTTGGAGTAAAGCTGTCAATTGTTAAAACGTTAGCAAATTGGAATTTGTTAGCTAAGAAAGCAACTTCGTCTTCTATTAAACGATAGTCAGTACCATCATAGTAATAGATATTTCCTTCACCAGTCTTTTGTACTAAAGAACCAGCTGGTACTTCGTCAGAAGCCAAAGGAGTTCCAATAGTATAGTTAGTGAAGAATGAATCTGCTACATCGATAACACGAGAAGCCCAATTGGCTCCGTATAATGCGATAGCATCAGCTTCAGTTTGTACCCATCTTAAAGTACCATTAGCTTCAACAGCGTATACTTTTGGATCGGTAGTAATTTTTACTAATTTTGTTCCAGGTCTAACAACTACGTTAGCTCCTAGAGGATAGCTAGCTAATTCATCAGCAGAAACAGTAACAACACCTGAGAAGTCACTGTACCATGATTTATAAGTAGCTTCATTTGGGAATACATATCTTTTTCCATCTTCACCTAAGTAATAAACAGCTGAAAGACCATCTTTTTTGATTAAGTCACCTGCAGAAGCAGCAGCGTTTGTAGTCATAGGAGCAGTTAAACCACTCATAACAACTACAGTCATTACCATGACAGAAGATGCAAAAAATTTGCGTAATTTTGTCATAAAATTTTTTTAAGCATATCTTCAAATTTTATATATAGATATAAATATTTAAAGATAAAATTTAGGTTTCCTTGTCAGTTTCATTATTATTTTGAAATAAGCTTCATCTATAAAAAATTCCTGAATAAATCGATCAGGATCCCGCTCCCCCGCACACTTATATTAATAAGTAAAGTTCGGGAAAAATTAGCATGGGATAATTTTTCACAACTCCGACACTTATTTGCATAAGCGTGCGGAGAAAAGCTTAACCGATCTATTTGTGAAAAATTTTTTCGATTAATCTTTTTTCAAAATTTTTTTAAAACTGTCAAAGAAACGAATTTTGGTTTTTAACATTGCACCCTCCCCCTCGGGAGTCGACCTTGCTGGTCACAATGAATCGCCTTTATCCTTCAAAGAATTGAAGTGATAATGGAGATTGAAAGATTTCCCGTTTTCAGAAACCTATCAACTTCCACTACCAAGACAAAATTATTTTTCAATAGAACCCTTTACTTCTGATAATTTTTCAATCACCTCATTATAACGACCCTCAGAAAAAAGCTTTTCAATTTCAGCGATTATCTCTGGACCATTTTTTAAAGTAGATATTTCTTCTGAATTATTATCAATTTCATTTTCTAATGATTTTATATCAACTAGATTTTCAGAACTACTAGAACTTTGTGAAGACTCTTCCGAAGAAGTGCTAGCATCTTCACTTTCTTGAGAACTAATTTCAGCTGTTTCCGGAGAAGAATTATTATCATCCTCTATATATATTTCCACTCCACCTTCTTCTATTAAAGAAGAAGCGCTAAAAACATCTTCACCAGATTTTTCCAAATTTGATCCAATTTCACCAATAGAATTTTTTTCTATTTTATCTTTCACTTTAGAAATTTCATTTTTAAAACTAGCATTTAATTTTTCTACCTGATCCTTATTCTCTTCATTATTAAATTCTGGATCCATCAAAATAGTTGCAATATCCTTGGCATGATCACTAGCAAATTTTAAAGACAAAGCATCTCTTTCTGTCTGAGAAAAAGTAGTATTTAATTTAGCTCGCTCACTAATAATTCTGGCAATATATAAAGAATCATTTGGTTTAGAATCTTTGAAAAAACCACTTCCTGCTATCAGTCCTCCAGCAACAAAAACAAAAACACCAGCAACTATTAAAAGTGGCTGGGAGAAAACTGAAAAGACATTTTTAAATCCCCAGAAAAAAGATCCTTGAGCTGGAATTTCTTCCCTAACTGAAGTGTTAGCAATCTGAGAAAATAAAACATCTCTATTACTCTTTTTAGTCTCCTCAGAAAGGGTAATAGTTTTTAATTCTTTTAATTGTTGTAATAATTGTTTTTCAGTCATAGTTTTACTTTCTACTATAGTATACGTTAAAACTAAAAAAACGTTACACTAGAAAAACATTTATACCCCTGGCCTCATTGATTAAAAACAATTTAAGTCCACAAATTTGTGGACTTAAGCAATATAATCATTTAATTTTGTATCTAAAGTTTTTATTCTTTTTCTCCTTCTTTTTCCTCAACCATTTCCTTTAAAGCCTTAATAGCTCGATGAAGCAAGACTCGAATATTTATTTTTTTCTTACCTGTAATGTCGGCAATTTCCTCCAAGGAAAGATCATTCACAAAACGCATAATTAAGATTTCTCGATACTCATTTTTTAGCTCCATAATCTTAACCATCAATTTTTCATACTCCCCTTTCACTCCGATTTCTGTCTCCAAATTATACTCTTCATCGACCACTTCAATTCTATTATTTTCATCATCTAGCGACAAACTTTCTGGACGACGATTTCGATAATAATCTACCACCACATTTCGAGCAATTTTATACACCAAAGCTCGGAGAGTTTGATTATCACTAATCTTATTTTTTTGAATATGCTCCCAGGTTTTTAAAAAAACCAGAGATGACAAATCAGAGGATTCATCTTTTTTGCCAATCTTAAAATAAATAAAGCGATAAATATCGTTAATATTTTTATCGTAAAGTTCTTCAAAGGCAACTTGATCTCTATTCTTTAATCTTTCTTTTAGATTATTCTCTTTTAATTTTTCTATTATACTTAAATTCATTTTTTTGTATTAATTTTTCCTTTTCAAACCAAAAAGACGAACTGACAAACAAAATATAGAGTCAAAAACTCTTACCTACATAATATCACATCAAAAAACAAAAAACAAGACAGAAAAAGGTTGACCTCTGGGAATTAATGATATAAAATAAAGATACTTGTTTGTTATTAATTTTCTCTAAAAGTATGACAACTATAGAAAAAAACAAAAAAGAAAACACCCCCAAAATCAAAAAAGTCGATCGACAAATCTGGCTATCAGTTTCTGAATCCGCTAAGTTTGGTGGAGTGGATAGCAAAACAATCCGTCGAGCTATCAAGAGCAAAAATATAAAGTATAAAGTTTCTGGAAACCGCTATGCCATTCGCCTCCAATCATTAATTGAATTTGCTCATAGCAACGCCAAATTAAGAAATAAATTCTATAGTCACGGATTAGGCCAATACATCGATAAATTTAAAAAGAGCTTTATAACAAAATAAAATACTCATTATAAAAAGAAAACGACCCTTTATGGATCGTTTTCTTTTTTATAATTCTTCTCAATTATTATTACAAGATAGCATCTTTAGCTGCTTTAGCAACTTTAAATTTAACAACTCTTTTAGCTGGAATTTGGATTTGTTCTCCAGTAGCTGGATTTCTTCCAATTCTAGCCTTTCTATCTACTAGAACTAATTTACCAAATCCTGGTAATACAAACTCACCTTCCTTTTTAGCTTCAGAATAAGCCATGTTTGTTAAAACTTCCATGAAGTTTACAACTTCTTTTTTACTCATACCGGTTTTCTCGGCTAGAGTAGTCATTAATTGTGCTTTTGTCATAATTTTTTAATTAGCCCAAAAATAAATCTTAATAATTTATTTCAACACTAATTCTTAATTAATTTTTAATAACTAATTGAAAAAGAATTAATTATTATAGTTATATTATACCACTTTTAAAAAATATAGCAATATTTAAGGCATTTTTGAAATTTCTTCAATTTTGCTCCCCTTGGTTTTTATTTTATAAACCTCACTGACAATTTTTATTCCCTCTTTATCATCACTCAAAATTATTTTAATCGCTAAGCCCTCTTGTGTCTCGGCTGAAAAATATTGATCAAAAATAAAATTACCCAAAGAATAAAATATCGGTTTTTCTTGGTAAATTTCATAATCCTGAATGACATGAGGATGATGGCCGATAATAATATCGGCTCCGCTATCAACCATTTTCCGAGCTAAGGTTTTTTGCCTACTATTAGATTGCCCCTGGTATTCATTGCCAAAATGAATATTAACAACAACAATATCACTATTTTCTTTTAATTTTATTATTCTATTTAGAATATCAATCTCGGCAATATCATTATAAACTAAACTAATTCCCAAAAAAGCAATTTTCTTATTTTTAATATTTAAAATAATATCGGAGCAATTATCATAATCTAAAACTGGCATCGATTCTCCTAATATTATTTCTGAAGATGTAGTATTGGACGATAAATATGCATCCTGACAGCCCGAATAATAAAAGCCTAAATTGCTTAAATTTTTATAAGTTTCCCCTACCCCAATTCGGCCCTGATCGGACAAATGATTATTGGATAAATTAAAAAAATTAAAATTATAATTTTTAAGCTCTTGAATCAGCTCGGGCTTAAAGGCAAAATCATAGGCATTATCTGGTCTATAATGGTCTCCGTTATTAGTAACAGCCCCCTCTAAGTTAGCCGAGACAATATCATAGCCGGAAGAAAAACCATCTTCATTGATTTTAGATAAAAGATAGTCCAGCCCATATCTATCAATTTTTTCTCCCACATGCCTGTCCAACATCATATCTCCAAAAAACAATAATTTGATAGGCTCATCTTTTTCTTCTTCTTGATTGTCTTTTTCTGCTTTTTCGCTCTCATTTTTAGGCTCATTCTCTTGATTTTCAAATAAGCCTTCATTTGTTATCACCCTATCTAATTGTGGTCTCATGCTAAAAATCTGTCTTTCCCGAAAAATAAAGAAATTCCAACCAACGATTATCATTATCATCAAAGAGAGCAAAACTATCAATAAAGTTCGATTTATTTTCATATAATTAAATTATAGAACTTTTACAATAAATAAGCAAAGAAAATAATTTGACTTTTGCTTTATTATATTATATAAAATAAGTAGAACTTTAAAAACAAGAGTTATGAAGACAGATTCAGTAGAGCTGGAACTGACTTTTTCCAAGGAAGAAGATGCTCGTCTCCAGCGAATAGAGGTTTTTAGTCAAAAAGAAGTAAACCAGATTTGGGGTATATATAATCCTCGAACAGATTATGACAAACCCAGATTTCCTAAAGAGGCTATGAAGGAGATAGCCAAAATACCAGATGATAATTTAGATAAGATAAGTGATTATTTTATCATTTTTTTAACAGGAATTTCTATTAAAGAAATGAGAAAATCTTCAAAAGGAGTGAGATTTATCACCCAAGAATTAGCCAAAAAAGAATATGATAAAAAAGGAGTGGGCGGATATTACCTCATAAAGCTGGAGAGAACCTATCTTAAAGAATTAGATCCGGGCCAACAAGATATTTTCGGAATAATTCCGGAAAAATGGCGACGAGCCAACATCAGAGAAGCAGCGGAAATTCTGCTAATTCTATTCTTCGTAACCAAAAAAAAATATTATCTGAATCAATGGCATATTTGCTATGGAGAAGAAGATAGAGATGGTAGTAATTTCTTTAATCTAGTAAGATTCGCTTGTAATAGCGAAAAAATGACTTTTTTTACCAGAAAAAAGGTTTCAAGTCACTATGACTTGAACTCTATAACGATAAGAAAAGCCATCATATAAAAACAAAAAACCTTCAAAAAGAAGGTTTTTTTATTTTCTAAAAAATATAATAAATTTACATCTCCAAGCTTCCATTATACTCCAATTCATAAATATGAAAAATAGTCACCGCCAAGGAAATGATTAAGGGACCAACAACTACTCCCCAAAAACCAAATAAATTTATTCCACCAATAATAGCAAAAATTATAAAGATAGGATTAACTTGGGACTTTCCTTTAATAATATAGGCTCTA
This sequence comes from uncultured Gammaproteobacteria bacterium, assembly GCA_964608425.1. GTDB lineage: Bacteria > Patescibacteriota > Patescibacteriia > Patescibacteriales > UBA12465. Next base: position 21,064 of record CAZSNN010000010.1, read on the forward strand.
ATAATTTCATCAATATTGCTAACCACAATCCAACACCAAGCTAAAACAAATATTCCCTGCCAAACTTGATCAGAGGCTATTAAATAAATTGAGGCAGGAATGTAGAAAATAGATGAACCGATATATGGAATAAGCGACAAAAAAGCCATAATAACAAAGACAAAAATGAAAGGCCAACCAATCACCAAAAATCCTAATCCACCTAATAATCCTTGAATGGCGGCAGTTACAAAAACAGAAATAAAAGTGCTCTTACTAACGTTTCTAAATTTTCTAATTATTTCAATATCATATTTATTGGGAAGAGGCGACCATAGAATCAATTTTTTGGCCATATTTTTTCCTTCTACAAAAAAGAAAAACATAATCAAAATTATTAATCCCAAGGAAATAATAGAATTGGTGGCCCCTTTTACTAAAACAGTTGTGCCACTAACTAACCAATTTTTAATATTACCGACTCCATCAATTATTAATTGTTTAATAACTTCTTCACCAGAGCCACCTAAATTAATTTTTTCTAAAAAAGTAGATTGTATTAAATCGGCCTTACCAATAATTTCATTAACACTAGTATAAGCTAATGAGGCCTTTTTGCCAACAAAAATTAAAAAATTACTAAAAGGAATTATAATAACCAAAACTAACAATAAGCACATTACAAAAGAAGCTAGATACCTTTTATTCCAAAGTATTTTAGTTAATTTTTCATACCAAGCATAGAAGACTGAAACCAAGGCAGTGGCGATAATTATTTCAATTAAAAAAGGCCGAAATAAAAAAAAGATGGCCGCCAAACAAGCGATAATCAAAAAAATTAAAAAAGGTTTATAAATTATTTTTTTCATATTTTTTTAAAACTCATAAACCTGACCAAAATCAGGAATAATTGGCTTTACTTTTAATTTTTTAGAAATTTGATCCGATAAAATATAATTAGACTCTTCTTCTCCATGCATAATAAAAACATATTTAGGTTTAGGGCTTTTTATTTTCTTCAACCACCCCATCAAAGCATCATTATCGGCATGAGCCGAATACGAATTAATAACAGAAACTTTAGCTTTTACTGGAATATTCATATTATCAATATTAACCGACTTGTGACCAGTTAAAAGTTTACGCCCCAATGATCCAGCCACTTGATAGGCCACTAATAAAACATGGCTATTTTCATCGTCTAAATTAAATTTTAAATGATGACCGATTCTTCCTCCATTACACATTCCGCTTCCCGCCAAAACAACCTTAGGCGCTCTAATTGTGTTGATTTTTTTAGATTCCTCGGATGTTAAAGTAAATTCTAGGCCAGGAAATTCAAATAAATCATCTCCAGAGACTATTAGCTTAATTGATTCTTTGTCATACAAATACTCATAATCTCGATAAATCTCGGTGGCCTTAATAGCCAAAGGGCTATCTAAAAACATCGGGATATAAGGGATCTTTTTATTCTCTACTAAATCATTCAATTCATAAAGAATTTCTTGAACTTTCTCTAGGGCAAAAATAGGTATCATTAAAACTCCTTTATTATTAACACAATCAATAATGGCTTTCCTAATCATCTTTATTCCATCATCGCGAGATTCGTGTGACACCCCGGCATAAGTTGATTCTACTAAAACCAAATCAGCTCCCTCAGCATATTCTAGGTCTCTAATAATTCTAGCTGGAGAATTGCCAAGATCACCAGAAAAAATTATCTTTCTTTCTTCTCTTCCCTCTTTAACCCAAATTTCATAAAAACAAGACCCTAATACATGCCCAGAATTTCTTAATCTCACTCGAATATCACCAGCAATAATTATCTCTTCACTATAGGGTAAATCATGAAATAATTTCATAACAGAAGCAGCATCCTCCTCGGAATAGAAGGGTTCTAAACCAGCCTCTCTTGATTCGCTAGAAATTATTCTAGCCGAATCAGCCAACATCAAACCAGCTAAATCTTTAGTTGCGGCTGTACAATATATCTTTCCCTGAAAACCGTGCTTATATAATTTTGGCAATCTACCACAATGATCAATGTGAGCATGAGATAATAAAACAAAATTAATTTCCTTAGGGTCAAAACCAAAATCATCAAAATTTCTACTATTAGCAAAATGCTCTCCTTGAAACATACCACAATCAAGCAAAAATTTAGTTTTTTTTGTTTCAATTAAAACGCATGACCCGGTTACTTCGCGACAAGCTCCATGAAAAGATATTTTCATATTTTTATATTAATTACCTAATTAATACTTATTCCACAACCACAACTTCGTTATTGCTATAAGCACCACATTTTCCTCCTAAGTATTCGCAAACTCTAAAATAATATGTTCCTGAGGTAGAAATTTTCCAAACATCGGATTTAATATCTTTATCAGAAAAATAATGATAATCATTTCCTGGATAAACTGGATTTTCTTCTTCTGAAACAACCACCTTAAAGCCCTTGCTAGAAACAAAATTAGTTTGCCAATCTAATTTTACTCCACTAGAAGTATAAACAGCAGTTAAATCAATTTTTTTATCGGCTTGATTTATATTTGTAGTTTGATTTTCAGTTTTAGTCTTAGTGGTAGTTTTTGTTTTTATCTGAGAAGCTTCCTTTTTACTAATCTTTGACAAATTAGCATTTGAGATTCCCAATCCCTTGCTTCTCATAATTTCAAAAGCAGCTTCACCATCTTTTAAATAATAGATTTTTAAATCACTAGGATTGATATAATAAGCTTCGCCATTTTTTTCCACAGCTAAAACAATTTTTCCTGATAACCTAGTCTTTAGACTTTTATCACCTTGTTGTAATTTATTTAAATTAGAATTAGAAATACCTAATCCCAATTTTCTCATAATATCAAAAGCGCTAGCACCATTTTTCATATAGACGGCCTCCCCATCTTCAGTTACATAATAAGCTTCTCCTTTTTTTTCTACAGCCAAGATTATATAGCCTTTAACACGTTCAGCAATCTTTTTGGCTTCGGTGTTGGTGGTGGTTTTAGTCTCGGCAGCCTTAATTTTTCCTGTTTCACTAGAGTCAATATTAGAGTCTCCAAAAACTTCTTTTATTAAAGTTGATCCAATCCAGCCGGTTTTTCCATCACTAGTTTTGATTTTGTGCCAACCATCGGTCTTAGCAATTACTTTCACCTCAGCATTAGCTGGTAAAACAAAAGAAACTTTAGAATCACTCATACAGGCTACATTTCTAACATTAGCAGCAATAATTGTCTTGGCGCTATAAGAAACATCATAGATCGGATCGGCATAACAAGAGCCAAATTCGGCCTGATTAGTATTTGATTCCTCGTTTTCAAAAGTCGCCAAGACTGAAGACGAGATAAAGAACACTCCCAATAAAGAGACTGACAAAATTAATAATCTTTTTTTCATTTTTTTAAAATTTAATTATAAAAAAATATATTATTTATTTTTTTTAAACTTTTCTCCGTAAGAATTAACATCATCTAGTAAATCATTCTTTTGCCAATCGTCTGTCCAATCTGAGATATTATAGGTTTTTAATTCCCCCGAAGGAGTATTGGAAACTAATTTTTCTAAACCAGAATTAACAATCATTTTTTTGCAAATAAAACAAGGATAGGATTCAATAACCTCGGCCTGGCCCTCGGAATTAATCTTTTCGGAATAAATGTAAATTATTCCTCCTAATAAATTAACACCGGCTCGAGCAGCATTGATAATAGCATTTTGCTCAGCATGAACACTCCGACACATTTCATATCTTTGTCCAGAAGGAATACCCAATTCATTTCTCAGGCAATTACCTCTTTCAAAACAGTCCTTAGTTCCACGAGGCGCTCCATTGTACCCAGTAGATATAATTTGATCATCCTTAACAATAATTGCCCCATGTCTAGCTCGATAGCAAGTAGCTCGACTAGCAACCTCTTTAGTAATATTCATGTAATACTGATTTTTGGAACCACGCTTAGTATTAAGATTAGTCATATTTATTTAAATTATTTATATATAATTTGATTATAGCAAAAAAAATGAATTAATAAAAACATTTTTGAGACCAATTTTACAGATGTTGACAATATGGTTATAGCATGATAAAATATTAAGTTAGTTCGTATGTATAGTTTAATCACAAAATACCGAGGTTAAGGTTTAAAGTAGCGGGAAAGCTGTCGCAGGCCGACTCTTTATGGAAAAGAAATTGAGGTTTTAATTCCCTTTAGACCGGAGATATTCGTAAACCAATGAAATATCCGGATGCAATAAAAGCATCTTCTCGGAGTTGCTGGTCGGAGTCCAGTGAGAACTAACACTTGGGGCATTTCAAAAAATGCCCCTTTTTTATTTTCTTATAAATTTATGCTATAATTATTAGACCTTAATAATTAAATAAAAAATATGAAAAATTGTTGCGATAAAAACAGAAAACTACCACTAATCTTATTATCCGTTTCAATTATTTTACTTTTAGTTTTATCACTGTGGAATTATCAACAAAAAAAGAATATTCCAGTAGAAGAAAATAATTCTGAAATAATTGAGAATTTTGTAGATGAAAATAAGTTAACCCTAGAAGAGCAAGAAATTATCTCTAATTATTTAGAAGAAAATATTTCTGAACTCTCTCCAGAGAAAGAAGTTTTAGGAGGTAAATTTTATATAACCTCCATAGACTTTTTAAGCGATCAAAAATTAATAATTGAATACGAAGACGGCCATATTGCCTTAAAAGCTGAGATTGATTTTGAATATTTAGATTCAGAAAACATCGTTATTGAAAATTTTGAAATCGTCAATTAAAAAACATCACAAAAAAATACTGATTTTTTAGATCAGTGTTTTTTGTTTGTAAAATATGTAATTATTTTCCAACATCAATTTTCCTAATACTTTCATTAGTTATTCCCAGAGAAGAATTTAATAATAATTTAAAAGCATCCTGAGGTCTTCCTAAATATTCCATAATAGAGGTAAGCGGATTAACATAATAAGCTCTTCCAGAATCTTCTGTCTTGATCAATATTCTTCCAGACAGTCTATCTGGAGCAACACCATCCTTATAAGAATCGAAGTCTTTATTAGAAATACCTAGGCCAAATCTTTTCATAAGATTAAAAGCATCAATAGCCACCACTGCAGTTGCTGGTCCACCCTTAAGAGCAAAAAAGTAAAATAACCAAGATAAAGCCCCAAAAATACCAGAAAAAGTAATTAGCCACCAATCTTTAGAAGAAAAACTATTAAAGGAAAAATTATTAAATTTTTTTAATAGCAGGCTAACAATTAAAAGAAAAACGGCCATAATAACAGCTCTAATAGTTGTTGCGAGAGTTGAATCAATATTCTTTAATCCTAATTTTCCGACTATTGCTACTCCAGCAGCAAAAATGGCGGAAAGCAAGGCATAAATTAACCACATAATAATATAAAAATAATTATTAATTATTTGTATCCTAAAAAGGGATTAGGACCAGTAAAAGTTATAGCTGATATCTGATGACAAATTACTTCTATTGGAGTGCCATACTTCATATTATATATCTTATCAACCGAGCAAAATAAAGCTTTTGAGTAATCAAATCCTAACTTGGTGCTAACACTTTTAACATTTTCTTCGGAATTACCCTCAACTTCAACATAAGGTTCTAAATAAGGCCACTCATCTATAGTTATTTCCACTCCATCTAAAGTCCAAAGTTCCCGTCGGCTTTCTTGATATGATTTTTGTCGACATCCAATCATTGATAAAAATTCAGTGGCTATAGAAAAATCACTAATATCAAAACTCAACTCTTTTTGATCTTCAATTTTATCACCATCAATAATTTTTAGACTTAAAGTGTTTTTATCACCTTCGTCTCTTACCCTAATCCAAGCTCCTTTCCTTTCCTGTCCAGAAGGTAACTCAAAGGTTTTTCTGGTTTGCAAAAACTCTGGTTTTACTAGCACAGCTCCGACTTCAGACAATTTTTTTCTTATCTCATCTTTATCAACCTCAATAAAAGTAGCCTCATATTCAATTTTCATAGAGAAAATAATTAAATTTTAATGTTTAAATTTTAACTTAAAATTAGTAAAAAAGCAAAAAAATAAATTGACAAATAATGATTATTAATATATTATTTTCTGACAATAAAAACGAACCTTAAAAATTAATATTATGAATAGTAAAATTGAATTAATCCCTGGAGAATGGTATTTAGCCAAAAATAAAAAAGGAACCTTTGTTATTTTAATAACAGAAGATGTTAAAAAATGTTTTATTCCTTATTTCAGAAACACCAGAAAAACTGAGGAATTAGAAATAGAGAAGCAAATCAGCAAAGAGGAAGCTAAGAAAATAATTGTAGATGAAATTAAAAATTTGAAATTTGCCGAGGGCTTCTCAGTAGACACCGAAGATCAATTAGTCAAAGGGTTCTTGGTGGCCAATACTATGGATTTTATTAAAAAAAATTTTTAAAACAATAAACGGAAACAAAGGTTTCCGTTTTTTATTAATGCACGGGATCGTGGACTGTGTTAGAACTGAAGTTATTATTAAACCGACTAATTTAGTAAATTAATTCACCAAATAAGTCTGTCTAACAATATTATATCCATTAAATTTAGTATCATCCTCCGACTTCAAATCAACAGCCTCTAGGTTTTTTGATAATTCGCTCAGATATTTAAAAAGTACCGGTCTATTACTTGCCGAGCCGCCTGAATGATCATCAATCACAATAGCCACTTTGCGGTTTTCTTTTTCGGCCAAACTTTTTACATAACCTATAA
>CAZSNN010000011.1:0-22555 GCA_964608425.1 uncultured Gammaproteobacteria bacterium
TCTATAATTATACCATTTTTACGCCTAAGTGTTTCCAAGCTATTGAACCATTGCGTTTTATTTGACAAAAAGTTATTATTATGTTATAATATTCCTGTATTTGAAATAGCTCTTTTTAAAATTTTATTGGTTAATACCTATGATCTTTTTCTAGAGTTTATAAGTATTAACCAATAAATATAAAAATGAAAGATATTAGAAAAATATGGGAGAAAATTTACAGAGAATATTTTGGATTAGAAAAAGACTTTTCTTCATTGGAGGTGCCGAATGAGTATGATCCAGCTAAGCATTTTGGTGTTATTGTTTCAGAAATTACAATGAATGAGATTCTTGAAGGGATGACCAGAAGATTTAAGGTGGATATTTATAAAAAAGACCTCAATAGAGAAGTGAGGGGGAGGATGGAGAAGCAGTATTTTATCTTCTTCAAAAAGAACATTGAGGCTGATGAAGATTTACTCTTTATTCCAGCTTTTGTTTTAAAAAACATGAGGCATAACGGAATTACCTTGCGAGAAAGAATGCTTTTGGAAATTTTATCATTAGAAACAGTAGGAGAATTTCTAGACAGGGAAAGGGTAACCCTTTGTTCTGGCTCTCGTTATTATAACGGACTGGTGCCAACCATGTATGAAGAAAAAGGGGAGATACTCATTTCTTGGAGAAAGGATAATGCTTCCTTATTCCACGTTAGCTCTCGTTCAGTGCAGGGATTCAAAAGATTTTAAGTTATATAAGGAGCTCAAAAAGGCTCCTTTTTTCTATTGAAAAAAGATATTTTTTGTGCTAGTATTTAATATAAATATTATTAAAATAATATGGAGAATAAATCATCTTTAGAAAATTTAAATCAAAAGGATAGAGAGATTTCTGAAAATTTGGAGAATTTGGAAAATGAAGTTTTTTCTTCTGGAGTTAAAAAAATAGAATCTTGTGCTAACTCCGTTGATAATAAAAATTCTTTTTCAGAGATAAGAAAGGCTGGTGAAAAAATTGTTAAAAATTTCTCTGTTGAAGTTGTTCGATTATTTAAAAGTAATAAATTGGCTATTAAGCTTAGAAATTTTTATATTGATAAACAGGCTATTTCGATAAGAAAAGGTTTGGATAATGATTCCGATAAAATAAAAGAAGAAGATTGTCAGCAATTTTTAAAATTACTTCAATCTGATTTTTGGGGGGATGTTAGTGATGGAAAAAAAGATCATTTTGATCCTTATTGGAATGGTAAAAATGCAATTAATTGTATTAAAGAAAACTTTCCCGATTTGTCCCAAGAGGTTTTAGCTACTTGGCCAAAGCTTTTTAGTAAAAAAAATTTTTCTTTTCATGATAACGCTATTTGGCAACAGGATTTAAATACTGAAATGAATAAAAGAATTAGGGGTGCTCAAGAAAATGATGAAAAACTAGATTTGTCTGATAATGACTTTTTGGCTTTAAATCTTTTAAAACTCGAAAAGAAGTCTATTGGAGGAATGGAGGGAGAGGATTTGGCTAATTCCGTATTAGATAAACTTGATTCTATTATTGAAAAATATCCAACAATTAAAAATCTCCCAACTGAAATTTTTGAAGTTATTATTGAGGCTGCTAACGGATATCCTGAAAAGATAATGTTCAATAAAAAGCGTCAACAGTTTTTGTTTGATATTTGGTTTAAATTTCTAGGAAAACAAGATTATCTTCGCTCTAGCTTGCTCGAATCAGCCCCTATTTTTATGGATTGTTTTAACAATTGTTCTGAGGATGAGCGATCTCAAATAGAAAAAAATATTTTTCAACGTTGGAGTGATCTTGGTTCTAAATCTAGTTTTAGATGGCTGATAAATGTATTACCGTCAGCCGAGAAGGATATAAAAAATCCTGAAAAATACACAAAAAAGGCTAAGGCTCAAATTGATAATATTGAATATTGGACAGAATTTGAATTTAAACAGAAAACTTTAAAAAACGGGAATTCATTTGAAGAAAAAAAAGATTTATTAACAAAAATGACTCAAAGACTCGAGAAAGGTGACAATATTGTCTTCTTGTCATATTTAATAATGAATCATCCTCACAAGAATCAGGAAATAAATGAAGAAGACTTGGCTGAAATTTTGGATAATATGTTTGAAAATAATAAAAAAAGCTTTGATATTGATAATTTAAAAGTTCTCACAATTTTAATGAATTTATACAATTGGCCAGACTCATTAAAACAAAAGGTTTTTTCTTCTAATAATGTTGATCGTCATTATTTAAAAGAGATTTTTTCCGAGAATCAGGAAAAAACTTTTTGGATTAAAGAAGAGCCATTATTATACAAACAACTAGAATTAGATTTTTACAAAAGAGCTGAGCGCAATGATTTGAGACATTATTTTTATGATGTTTTAGATGGAAGAATTCAATCTGATAATTTTGATGCTTTAATAAAATCTTATGCTAACGAAGAAAAGGTTTTTAATTCCGAAGAAATTTTAGATTTGTTTGCTAAGCGTCAGGTTGACAGAGCTTATCTACCTTTATTTATTAGAAAAATTGATCCATCTACCTTTTCCGAAAATCTTCAAGTAGCAGTTGAAAATGGCGTTATCACTTCGCAAGATAGAATTGATTTTTTGGAATCACTTGTTTCTTTTGGGAATGCTTTCCGCCTAACTCCAATCTTTAAAGAATTGTCTCAAAAGGGGCTATTTGAAAATGAGAACAAGAGAAAAGAAATAATAAAAAATTTTTCTAATAATGTTTTAAATACTTTAGAAGATGTTGATCTTAATTCTGCTGGCAATATTTATCATTCTTTATTTGAAGAAATAAATAATTTTGACCGAATATTGAAACCTGAAGAGGGAACAATATTTTTAAAAAATATTTACGACGGTTTACCAAATTTATCTAGCTCCATAGGTTCTACTGCATTATTTTCTCGTAATTTGACCACAATGATAGAGCGTATTTATCCAAACCAAGATGATCAAAAAAAATATTTAAAAACCATGTTAGACAGAATAATAAGTGACAATAATTTGGATTATTCCTACACTCTTTTTATTAATTCCTATTTTTCAAATACTAATGCATCATTTCTTTCTAACATACTAGAAAAAGATTATCTTAATAAAATAGATGAGAAGATGCTTAATGCCAGAATTAATGTTAATACTAGCCTCTTAATGCATCATTTTAGTCTAATGAAATCAGGGCAGAGAGATTTGTTTATAAAAAATATTGAGGAAAAATTTAGTGTTATAAAAGCAAGGCAACATAATGGATTAAGTTCAGTTATGGGGAAGGTGACTGATTTAGATTTTTTTGAAAAAAATAAAGAAATTAGTTTAATTATTTATAAAAAAATATTTACTGACACTGCCACTTCTTCGGGAGATATTAATTCATTGCTAAAAAAAGAAATATTATCTAATAACAAAGAAATTTTTGATGTTCTCTTAAAAAATATAGATCGTTGGCCAGAGATAAGAGGAGAATTTATTTTGGATATGATGAAATCAGAGGATGAACCTGGTAAATCAAAAATGTCTTTTGATGAAGTTAAGAAAATTAGTTCTAGCGCTATGGTTAATAATGGTTTGTCTCCATTTTTTTGGAGAAATTATTTAGCCTCTGATAAAGAAAATCCGGTCTTTTTCTTAGATAAAGAATTATTTAAAATTGGAATTAAAAAAATTCATAAAAACATTTCTGGACTTAAGGGGTTTGAAGTAATTGATTTTTTGAAATCTCTAGAGTCCGATAAGTTTAAATTGAGTGATGATGATAGGGTGGAAATAATAAATAGTATTATAGGGATAAATGCAAGATCCGAGATGATGGAGGAATTCTATAATTATGATAAAAAATCCTTAGAAATGGTTTTATCTAATTATTTGCCTTCCGATTTTAATAGAGTAAAAAATGTTTTTAATACTAAGTTGGTTTTGTCTAGTGATTTTAATAATAAGATAATTGATTATATTAGTAGTGAAGATCATATTCATAATTTAGAAAAAGCTTGCATTTATTTCAAAGATATTAACAATAGAGAGGCTTTACAGATAATAAAGAAAAAAGTCTATAGTCTAAAAACAGAAAAGATAGAGTATATTAAGAAAATCTTTTTAAAATTGGATCTTTTGGATGTGCAGGAGGCTAAACAATTATATAAAGAGATAACTGATTCTTCTAAAAATATCAGAGAGCAAATTATCGGTTCTATAGAAATAATTGGATCAATGCTTAGTAATTCTGAAAACACTGAGAGAATAAAAGATTTTCTAGATAGTCCTAAATTAGAGAATATTGAAAATTTAAAAGAGATTTCTTCTTTTATCGAAAAATATAATAAAGAAAACAAAGGGAGAAGTATTGTCACAATGCTTTTTGCCAGAGAATATTTACCAGATAGATCCCTGGAAAAGGTCTTGGAAAAGGTTTCTGGTTATTTAAAGAAGTATGAAAAAGTATTAGAAAAATATTCCTATAAAAATACTCCAGAAGGCATTAAAGCTTCTATTGGAATGGAATATGAAATTACTTCCTCAACAGCTGAAGGATACAAAAAATTAACTGAACAAGATTTAAAGCAGGATATTGCTAAATTAAGTGAAGCGGCTAGAATTGGTTCAGGAAAAGACGCTGTTCATGAAATAGCTACTCGACCAACCGATAATCCATATTTAATGCTTTTAGAGATGAAATTACTTCATGACATTGAGTATATTGATCTTAATTTTGACAGATCTCCTGATTATCAAAGAGGAGCTCGTGGTTTTCACTTAACTATCGGAGGGGAAAAAGGTTTGGAAGTTGAGCAGAATACTCAATTTTTACAAAATGTTCTAATAGCCTCTTCTTGGGGTGGAATTCAATCAGGTGAAACTGGACATCGGGTTAACGGGGGACGGGGTGTATCTTTAAGAAATAGAGGGGCTGGAGATAGTAATAATATTCCTTTTTTTGGCGAGAAAACTAAATCGGTGGAATTAAGATCTTTATCCATAGACAAAGAAGAGACCCTGCAAAGAGCCATTACTACTGCTTTTAATGGAGCTATAGCCATTCAAGCTTTTAAAAAATGTTTTAAAGATGTTCCTACTAAGATTTTAGAATCATTGGATAGTTCTAGTGGTCAAAAAGAGACTGAAAGGCAATTAGAACTTTCTGAAGAAAATGATAAGACTAAATTAATCGCTAAATCTTGGTTATCTTTATTACAGGATGTTGACAAGATTATTAAAAAACATAATAATTCTTTTTTGGAAAGAGAAACTTCTGGATATTTAGATGAATATGGTATTTGGATAGATAGTCGAGACTTTGGTGGTGAATATAATAAAAAGCGTTTTGAAGCTATAGTAGAGAATTTGGATAAGACAGTCAGTTTAGAGGAATATGTTAATACTACTAGCATTGATAGATCAGAATTATTTAGAGAATTTAATATTGAATTTTCTGATAAGCTTACAAAAGTAAATAATTTATATTTAAAACCAGGCACTAGTGCGGTTGACGAAAAAGGTAATTCATCCACGGTATTTAAAGGTGATCATGTTAATGCTATTTCGGCTTTGGAGACAACTAAATTGGATGGGGGAGAGTTAGAATCGTATGATAAAGAATTTTTGAGAAGTAATATTTTTGATATGTCGGGGGAGAGAAGAAAGGGATATTATTGTCTGCAAGGTGGTAGTAAGGAAATGTTGGCTCACGCTATTCAAAGAGCTTTAATGAAGTTTAATTTAGAAATAGAAGAGTTAGTAAATTAATTTTAATAAAAAGTAGTTCTTTAAAAATTTAAATAAGATATTATGAAAAAAATGTTATTCTGTTTATTTTGTTTTTTTTATTTTTCTTCTTCTGGCCAGGAGCTGATAATTAGTGTTGATTATAACGCTAGTCTTGATGATATGGTTATAAAAGGAGGATATGTTGAAGTTGATAGGAGTATCAATGAAAAAAAATTTCCCAAAGATTCTGTTGTTTTGGATAGTTCTTGTTATGTTTGTGATATTTTTGTAAAGATATTCTATTTTCCAAATAGTTTTTCTACAATAAATATCATTGAAGCAATGGAAGATTCGGGTTACCGTCCAGCCTCTTTATTAGAACTTTTATTTTTTGGCGAAGCCTATCCTAATCTTCAAAAAACTTTCCCGATTGTGGCTCTGGGATCAGTTGATAAAAATCAAAGAGTAGCTATGCTGGATTTTATAACTTTTGGTAGAATTTTGACTTCAATTAAATTTGATCATAAATGGGTTAACCAAAGTTTTTTGGCAGTAAAAATAAGAGAAGAAGAAGAGATTTAAAATTATTAAAAGAAAAAAGTATTTACCCGAGCTAAAAGCCCGGGTTTTTTATAGTCATTTTGAAGTCTTGCCAGATTTACTTTTTTATGTTAGTATTTCAATACAATTATTAAAAGATTCGCCTCTCTCGCATTTATAAAAGTGATCGCTAGAAGTTGGATCACTTATTTTTTATGTTAAAAACAAACAATCAAGAGCATTTTGCTTTTAAAAATTTAGGAATTAGTCCTGCTATTTTATCAATTTTAAAAAAAATGGGACTAGAAACCCCTACTCCAATTCAATCTAAATCAATTCCTGTGGCTATATCTGGACAAGATTTATTTGGTGTAGCCCAAACTGGTACTGGAAAAACCTTTGCTTTTGGGATACCCACAATTCAAAGATTAAAAGAAACCGGTGGACGAGCTTTGATTATGTTACCAACCAGAGAGTTGGCTAATCAAGTTGAAGAGAATTTAAAAAAATTGGGACAAGGATTAGGGCTGAGAACCATTTCTATTATTGGTGGTGAGGCTTTTAATAAACAATTATTTGGACTAAGAAGAAGTCCTCATGTTATTGTAGCTACACCAGGTAGATTATTGGACCATGTCAAAAGAAGAACTATTAGACTAGATGATATTTCAGTTTTGATTTTAGACGAAGCTGATATGATGTTTGATATGGGTTTTGCTCCACAAATTGAAGAAATAATAAAACTAACCCCTAAAAATCGTCAGACTTTATTATTTTCAGCTACTATGCCAGCAGCTATTATAAAATTAGCTGAAAAATATTTGAAATCACCTCTTCAAATTCAAGTAGCCCCAACTGGGACCACTGCTGAATTAATAGATCAGGAAATTTATTTAATAAAATCAGAAGATAAATTTAATACACTTGAAAAGATTTTAAGTGATTATAAAAACTTAGTTTTAATTTTTGTTAGAACCAGACATGGGGCTAGTAATTTAACAGAAAAATTAAACTCTAGGGGGCATCAAACTAGTGAAATTCATTCTAATTTATCTTTTAATCAGAGAAAAACTTCTTTAGCTAATTTTAAGGATGGAACAAAAAGAATTTTAGTGGCAACCGATGTAGCTGCTCGTGGATTAGATATTAATGATATTCAATTGGTGGTTAATTATGATTTACCAGATAATTCTGATGATTATGTTCATCGTATTGGAAGAACAGCTCGAGCTGGTAAAGGTGGAAAAGCTATTTCTTTTTCCTTACCTCATCAGAGAAGAGATATTCAAAAAATAGAAAGATTGATTAAAAAGAATTTACCAATAATTAAAATTGATTTTAATCAGGGTGGCATGGAAAAAATTGTTTATAATAATTCTCAAGATCAGAGTTATAGACCTAGCCAAAACCGAAGTCAGGGTCAGAGCAGGGGTCGAAGTCAGGGCGGAAATAGGGGCGTACCTAGAAGATCTAGTAATGGAAGATCTAGGAGTGGCAACAGAAGTGGTGGTTCGAGAAGTAGCTCTTATCGATCTGGAAGATAAGGTTAATTTGTATTAATGATTGATAAAAAAACTCCAATTATTTTAATAAAAATATAATAAAGTAATATTTTTAATGAGTAAAAAACTAAGAATAGCGATAGTCTCTAAACTTTGGGAGGAAACTTCGCCCCATTCTAGGGGTGGCACAGGATCTTCTATTGGTTTTTTAGTTGATGGTTTAGTTGATAGAGGCCATCAAGTAACCTTATTTGCTTCTGGAAATTCTAAAACCAAGGCTCAAAAATTGATATCCGTAAAATCGGAGCATTATCAAGGAGATTATTCCGAGATACATGAATATAATAATATTGCTCAGGCTTTTAAAAGGTCTGATGATTTTGATATTATTCATTGTGCCGTAGAGCATAAAAGCTTAATTTTCGCTGATTTAGTAAAAACTCCCTCACTTCATTCTGTTAGATACGGAGAATTTTTTCAACAAGAAAGAGATTTGTTTCGAGAATATAGACATTTAAATTATGTAGGAATATCAAAATCTTTAAAAAAGGTTTTACCTTTTATTAATTGGAAAGATTTTATATATAACGGTATTAATTATCAAGATTTTAAACAATCCAAAGAAAAAGGGAATTACTTACTGTTTTTAGCTCGAGTTTCCCCGCAGAAAGGAATTGATATTGCTATTAAGGTGGCTAAAAAATTAAATATGAAATTAATTATTGCCGGAAAAATATCTTCAACCGATGAAAACTTTTTGCAGAAAAATTTTTATCCCTTTATTGATGGAAAGCAAATTATTTATTTGGGTGAAGTTTTGGGAGAAAAAAAGAAAAAATTATTAAGCCAGGCCTATTGCTTGATTCAACCAAATCGAGTTGTGGAGGCTTTTGGTAATAGCGTTTTAGAGGCGATGGCCTCGGCTATTCCTGTCGTTGTTTATGACCAAGGAGCCTTTAAAGAATTGATAATTAATGGAAAAACTGGATATGTAGTTGATAATTTTAAGGATTTGATAAAAGCTGTTAAAAACGTTCAAGGCATCAATAAACAGAATTGTTTACAAAGAGTTAAAGATTTTTTTTCTTTAGAAAAAATGGTATTTTCTTACGAAAATCTTTATTCTAAAATAATAAAGGAGTCTAAAAATAAGAAGCTGAGGCCAAAAAATTTGACTAATCTAAAATAAAGTTGTATTATTACTTTAGATTAAATCGATATAGAGTTTTCTTTATATCAATTACGCTCGGAGCGTAATTTTTTGTTTTTAAATTAAATTAATATAAAAAAGTATGGAAATAAGAAATATTGCCATTATTGCTCACGTTGATCATGGTAAAACAACTCTAACAGATGCTTTAATGCGTCAAACTGGAATGTTCGTTGAGGGCGTTAGCATGGACAGTAATGCCCTAGAAAAAGAGAGGGGAATTACTATTTATTCAAAAAACACTTCCGTTTTTTATAAGGATACTAAAATAAATATAGTTGACACTCCTGGTCATGCTGATTTTAGTTCTGAAGTAGAGCGTATTCTTCGTTCCATCGATTGTGTTTTGTTATTAGTGGACGCACAAGAAGGTCCTATGCCTCAAACTAAATTTGTTCTAAAAAAATCCTTAGAATTAGGTTTAAATCCAATAGTAGTAGTAAATAAAATTGATAAGTCAGCCGCTCGACCCTTAGAGGTTCAAGAGATGGTTTATGAATTATTTTTAGACCTTGGTGCTACTGATGAACAATTAGACTTTTCCGTTGTTTTTGCTGCCTCTAAACAGGGCTTTGCTAAGATCAATTTAGAAGATGAGTCTGATAATCTAAATCCTTTGCTGGACTTGATTTTAGAAAAAGTTAATCCTGCTTCCGATCCTGAAGCCGAGAAAAGGCCTTTGGCTATTCAGCCTTTTAATTTGGGTTATGATAATTTTTTGGGACGTTTAGCTATTTGCCGTGTTTATAGTGGAATTATAAAAGCAGCTCAAGAGGTTGTGGTTAAAACCTTGGACGGTGAAACTCGAGCCAGGAGAATAACTAAATTGTTTTCTTTCTCTGGTTTAGAGAGAAAGGAAGTTGATGAGGCTAGGGCTGGTGATATTATTATGATTGCTGGATTACCCAATATTTATATCGGAGAAACAATTTGTGAAAATCCTGATCAAGAAGCTTTACCAGCTATTAAAATTGATGAACCAACCATTTCACTTGATTTTTTGGTTAATAATTCACCTTTTGCTGGTCGAGAGGGAAAATTTGTTACTAATAGACAGCTTAAGGAAAGATTGGAAAAAGAGTTGGAGATTAACGTTGGACTAAGAATAGACTTTTCCGACAGCAGTTTTTACAAAGTTTTTGGTCGGGGAGAATTACACGTAGCTATTCTATTGGAAAATTTAAGAAGAGAAGGATATGAATTACAGGTTTCTCAACCTCAAGTAATTATTAAAAATATTGATGGAGTTGATCACGAGCCATTTGAGGAAGTTACTATTGATGTTCCTGAAGAAATGTCAGGCTCAGTTATCGAAAAATTATCCAAAAGAAAAGGGCAAATTATGAATATTAAAAACCAGAATGGTCAAGCTAGGTTGATTTTTGAAATTCCAACTCGAGGTTTATTGGGGTATCGTAATGAGTTTATAGTAGATACCAAGGGAGAAGGGATTTTATGCACTCATTTTTTAGATTTTAGGCCTCATGTTGGAAAAATCGAGAAAAGTGAGTTAGGCTCTATGATTTCTATGATCGCTGGAAAGGCTCTGGCTTATTCTCTATGGAATTTACAGGAAAGAGGTGTCTTGTACATCGGATCAAACGTTGAGGTTTATGAGGGGATGGTTATCGGTAATGTAGCCAAGGGTAATGATTTAGCAGTTAATCCTATCAAAGGCAAAAACCTAACAAATGTTAGAGCTTCTGGCTCTGATGAAGCTATTAAATTAACTCCACCAGTGGAATTAACTCTAGAGAATGGATTAAGTATTATGAATGATGATGAGTATTTAGAGGTAACTCCGAAAAGTATTCGTTTGAGAAAGAAATATTTGACTGAAATAGATAGGAATAGATCAAAGAGAGGTTAATAATTATTGAATAAAAAATGTGTACAATAAAAAGGCCTATTATCAGGTCTTTTTTCTTTGGTTCAATTTATTGGGGGGTTGACTTTTTAAAATTAAAATGATAAAAAACAATGAAGCACTTTGATAAAAATAGTATTAACTTAAATTAGTAAGTAATGGCTAGAGAAACTCTTAGAAAAAGAAAAAAAGTTTTTTATTCTGGATTGGAAGAAAATTGGCCCGGTGTGGCTGATGTATTATTAACATCTCAATTAATTCTCCAAAAAGTTTGGCGCTGGAAGAGCTATAAGGAGGTTAGAAGGCAAAATGATTTACAACATTCTTATTCTATTACGATTTTAGCTAAGATTGTAATAGAAAAGTTGAATAAATATTTTGTTGGTTTCCATTTTGACAAAGATATTATTATTACCGCTTTTTTGGTCCACGACCATGGAGAGGGGGAGCTAAAACGGGACATTCAGTATGGTAAAAAAATGGCTGGAGATGATCTCGATGAATATTATTCTTTTGTTGAAAGATATAGGCGATTAAGTGAGGAGGTTTATAATTCCTTTCACTATGCTTATTTACTTCAATATTGTATTGAGGGTAGAGAGGAATTTCCGGCCGAAGCCCGGGAAATTATGGCCTGGCTTAAAGAGAAAAGGTATCCGGAAGCTTTGATTTTTGAAGCAGTGGAGGTATTTGAATATATTCTTTTTGCTTTAGAACAGGACAAAAAGGGGAACAATAAACAAATCCTTCGGGATGTTTGTAAGAATCAATTGACAAGAATGGAAAGATTGAGCAGGGATTTGCCTGGTTTTAAAGAAGAGATCTGGACCGAAGAAGTTCAGGCACTTTTTGAAGCCTATCTTGCTTAGTATATAAAGCTCCCAACAAGGGAGCTTTTTTATTAGGTAGAGTTTGTTATTTTGGCTTTATTATTATATAATTAATTTATGAATATAAATTTTAAACAAATAAAAATATTTTTTATATTATCGTCGTTGTTTTTTTTATCGGCTTGCTCAATTGACTCAGATTTAAATTTAGAGGATTCTAAATATATTAATCAGGCCGTTTCTTTAGTTAATAATAATATTTCTAAAATTGATTTTTCTCAATTATTTAGTTCTAGCTCAGAAGAGATTTTAGTAGATTATTATATAGTAGAAAAGGTGGTTGATGGCGACACAATTAAGGTTAAAATGGATGGGGAATTAAAAACTATTCGTTTAATAGGCTTGGACACCCCCGAAGTTGTTGATCCTAGAAAAACAGTGGAATGTTTTGGACAAGAGGCTTCTAATAAAGCTAAAGAAATTTTAAATGGTCAAAAGGTAAAATTAGAGATTGATAATTCGCAAGGAGATCAGGATAAATATGGTCGTTTATTGCGTTATGTTTATTTAGAGAATAATACTTTTTTTAATAAATGGATGATTGAAAATGGCTACGGACACGAATATACCTATGAGATTCCATATGCCTATCAGTCCGAATTTCAAGAGGCTGAAAATTTTGCTCGAGAAAATAAGCTTGGTTTATGGTCTGATGATGCTTGCCAGGATTTTGATTCTTCCGCTTCTTCAACTTCAACGCCCGAATTGGAAGAATTAGTGAACACCATGGAATCTTCTTGGAAGGAAATTAAGGATATTTTTGATAATTTATTTTAGTATGCAAAAGGTTATTAAAATATTTGATCAGGAAATAAAATATCAACTTAAATCCAGTTATCGAGCTAAAAATATGAGACTTAGTATTTATGGTGATGGTCGTTTTGTCGTCACCAAACCTAAAAGAGTTAGCGAAAAAATAATTGAAAGGTTTATTATTGCTAAGGCTCATTGGATAATCGAAAGACTTAAAAAGGTCGACAATAGAATATATTTCTCCGAAGAGGATGATAAAAAAATTTATCAGAAATACAAGGAATCAGCTCGTCGTTTAATTAATAAAAAAATTGATTATTTTAATCAATTCTATAATTTTAAATATGGTCGAATTAGTGTTAGAAATCAAAAAACTCGTTGGGGTAGTTGTTCTCGACAAGGAAATTTAAATTTTAGTTATCGCATTTTTTTTCTTCCAGAAAATCTAATAGATTATATAGTCGTCCATGAACTTTGTCATTTGGGAGAATTTAATCATTCTAAGGATTTTTGGCTCTTGGTGCAAAAAACAATTCCTGAATATTTATCCATTAGACATAAATTAAGGAGCAACAAGCTTTAGTTAAAGTTGATTATCTTGTATTCCTTATTTTTTCCATTAATTTCAAGGGAGATTGTTTCTCCTGTTTTTTTACCCAATAGGGCGCTTCCTAGCGGGGAGTTATATGATATTAAGCCTTTTTCTGGATTAGTTTCCAGAGATCCTAAAATTTGATATTTTTTTATAATCCCTCGACTTTCTATTTCTATTTCACTTCCTATTTCTATTTTGTCTCTATTTTTATTAACTTCAATAATGTCAGCTTGAGATAAGAGATTTTCAATTCTGTCTATTTTGCTATTGGTTCGACGTAATTTATGTTTAGCTTCTTGGTAACCAGCGTTTTCCGAATAATCTCCCGTGGTAGATAATTCTTTAACTTCAGCCGCTTCTTGTGGTTGTATTTTTTTTAGTTTTTCCAAGGTTCTTTGAAGTTGTTGGTATTTTTCTAGGGTTATTTTAGCTTCAATTTTTTCTCGAGGTATTTTATCACCTTTTCTAATTGGGGTTTGCATATTTTATATGTTGATATTATTAACATCGGCTTCTTCTTTCTTTATTTCTTTTTCTATATTTTTATCAATTGTTTTTTTTATTTTATAAAAATTCATAAATAGAAAAACTAAAATTGATCCTAATAATATCCCTGCAACATTGAGTAAGAAGAATATCAGATCTTTGATAATCAAGGTAGAATTAAAGTTATAAATCAATAACCCTAAAAGTGATAAGGGTGGAATTATGGTAACAGCAATAGCCACTCCCGATAAATAGTCTTTTATATTTTCTCTAGTCCATGAATAGCTGGCAATAATTCCAGCCACAAAAGAGATAGCAAAAGAGAGCCAACTTATTTCAATATTGTCTAGGTAATTGATTTGAGCTATTTTTATATTAAAAATAGCTCCGGTCAGAGTTGAAAATATCAAAGAAAATAATACGGCTACAAAAATTATTTTTATTGAACGCCAAATTATCTTGAAATTTAAAATTGTAAGTCCCAGTGATATTGCTAGAATTGGTGACAAAAGAGGAGCGACAATCATTCCGGCGATTATTAAAGGGGTATTATTCGATATTAATCCTAGCGTTGTAATAATGGTTGAAAAGATAACCATTAGATAGAAATCTATATTTGGAGCACTGGAATTAATAATATTACAAATAAAAGTTTTTTTACTTTCTGTGTTGTTGTTTCTTATTTTTAAGATTTTTTTAAAAGTAAGCATAATTTTAATTAATTGTTTTGTCTTTATTATAGTCTTTTAAGAAAAAATTATCAAATTAGTAAAATTAAAAGAACTAGATTATTATCTAGTTCTTTTAATTTTCTTTGCCTTAGGCTAATTGAAAGCTTTTTAGCATGAAGTTCTTAATTTTTATTCTATTCTTTGAATTTGGTTCTTTGTAAAACCAAAGATGTTTTCCGACGTTTTTTTTAATAGCCACTCTTTCTCTTAAATTTTCAGTTTCCCCTATATCGGCAATCTTGTTTCTTCGATCAGCGATGATGTAAACCCCCGGCTCACTTTTAAATTTTGCTTTTAGAGGGAATTGACCTTTAAAAGGTATTCCCTTAAAGATAACTTCTTTGTTCATAGTTTTGTTATTATTTATTAATTTTTTAAATTAAAAGATCTGAGTATATTTTAGCTTGTAAATAAAAACCTGTCAAGAGATAAAACTTGTCAATCCTGTGGATAACTTTTGACAAAAAACTTGACAAAGGAGCAATCATTTTCTATAATTATAATATAATCAATTAAATATTAAATTTTATGCACGAATTACAAAAAAAATTAATGAATTTGGCTAATAAAATGAACTTATCAGAATTAACTTTACGAGATATTGGAGAAGAGGTTGGTTTGGGTAGAGAAAAGCCACAAATAATAAAACATCATCTTCAACAATTAGTAAAAAGAGGTTTACTGAAAAATAAAGATGGAAAGTATTTTCTGGTTTCTTTAAAAGAGGAAAATAAAAATTCTTCTTTAATATCTTTACCTATTTATGGAATGGCTAATTGCGGAGAGGCTCTTTCTTTGGCCGAGGATCAAGTTCAGGGATATCTAAAAGTTTCTCCCAGTATTTTGAATAAGAAAAAAAATATTTTTGTAGTTAGAGCCAAAGGGAATTCCATGAATAAAGCTCTTATTGGTCAAGAAAATATTGATGATGGAGACTATGTGCTAGTTGATGCTGAGAGCAAAAGCCCAGAAAATGGCGACTGTGTTTTATCTATTATTGATGGAGCTGCTAATATTAAACGTTTTAAAAAAGATCAGGGCAGAGGATTAATTATGTTGTTATCAGAATCAACTTCTAATTATGAGCCAATCTATATTCACCAAGATGACGTAGAGTCTTATTCAGTGGCCGGTAAGGTAATTGGAGTTTTAAAAAATTAAATTAATTTTATCTTGATTATACAAAAAAGTGACTTTAGGGTCGCTTTTTTCTTGCCAAAAGTTAATTTATTAGATATTATATTATTATCTAAGTATTAAATAATTTAGCCTTTTATGTCATATATCGCTATAAAAAAATTGCATAGAGAGTCTGATAAATTTATTAATCAAACCATAAAAATTGGTGGCTGGGTTCGTACTGTCAGAGTTTCTAAGGAACTTGGCTTCATTGAAGTCAATGATGGTTCTTTTTTTAAAAACATTCAAGTTATTTTTGATAGCACATTACCCAATTTTTCCGAAATAGAAAAAGTCTCAGTCGGCTCTTCTTTGGAAATTGATGGAACGTTAGTAGAATCACCAGCCCAAGGACAACCCTTTGAGTTAAAAGCTAGCGAAATTAAAATTTTGAGCTTATCGCCACTAGATTATCCATTACAAAAGAAGAGACATAGCTTTGAGTTTTTGAGAGAGATAGCTCATTTGCGTGCACGTAGTAATACATTTTCAGCTGTTTTTCGCCTTAGATCAGTTTTAAGCTACGCTATTCATAAGTTTTTTCAAGAAGAGGACTTCTCTTATGTTCACACTCCTATTATCTCTGGTAGTGATTGTGAGGGGGCTGGAGAGATGTTTGGTGTAACAACCTTTGATTTAGATAGACCTATTCCTAGAGACGATAAAGGTGAGGTTGATTATTCTAAGGACTTTTTTGGTAAAAGAACTGGCCTAACAGTATCAGGACAATTAGAGGCCGAAACTTTAATAATGGGACTAAATAAAGTATATACATTTGGTCCGACTTTTAGAGCGGAAAATTCTAATACTACTAGGCATGCTTGCGAGTTTTGGATGTTAGAACCTGAAATGGCCTTTGCTGACTTGAGCGATAATATGGATTTAGCTGAAAAAATGTTGAAATATTTAATAAAATATATAATAAAAGAGCTACCCGAAGAAATGGAGTTTTTTAATAAATTTATTGATTCAGGATTATTGGATCGTTTAAACTTAGTGGCTAATTCTGAATTTAAAAGGATGACTTATACCGAAGCCATTGAAATATTAAAAAAGTCTGATAAAAAATTTGATTATCCGGTAGAATGGGGGATAGACTTGCAAACGGAGCATGAACGTTATTTATCCGAAGAAGTAGTTAAGGGGCCAGTGTTTTTGACTGATTACCCTAAAGAGATTAAGGCTTTTTATATGCGACTAAACGATGATGGTAAAACTGTAGCAGCGGTAGACTTATTGGTTCCAGGAATTGGTGAAATTATTGGCGGTAGTCAAAGAGAGGAAAGATTAGATTATCTAGAAAAAAGAATTGAAGAAATGGGTTTAAAAAAGGAAGATTATTGGTGGTATCTTGATTTAAGAAAATATGGCTCAATTAAACATGCTGGATTTGGTCTTGGTTTTGAAAGGGCTATTATGTATTTGTCTGGTATGGCCAATATTAGAGACGTTATTCCTTTTCCACGGACTCCTAAAAATGCTGAATTTTAATTATTTACTTATTTAATTAATTTATATTAATATGATTTTTCAATGGCAACCAATTTATTCTGTTAATGTTAAGGAGATAGATGACCAACATAAAAAAATGTTTAATATTTTAAATTAGTTATTTTCTGAAAAAGATTTTTCTATTATTTTTAAAACAGAAATAATGAAAGATTTAGAAAATTATGCCGATTATCATTTTAAAACTGAAGAAAAATACTTTGATAAATTTGATTATCCTAAATCCGATGAGCATAAGAAAATGCATCAAGACTATGTTGACACTATTAATTCTTTTAAAGAAAAGGGCTTCTCCGAAAGTCAGCTAAAGGATTTTGTTCAAAATTGGTGGATAGAACATGTTCAGGGAGCTGATCAAGAATATTCTGTTTTTTTAATAAAAAGGGCTTGTTTTAATTAACTTATTTTATAATATGCTTAGAACTCATAATTGTGGAGAATTAAATTCTTCTAATATTGGACAAGAAATAATTTTATCAGGGTGGGTAAATAGCCATAGAAATATGGGTGGCCTTATTTTTATTGATTTGAGAGATAGATACGGGCTGACTCAAACTAGATTTGATTCCAATAGCGGAAGCTCTGATATAGCTGAAAAATTAAAGGATATAAAAAGTGAGTGGGTTCTTCAGATTAAGGGAAAAGTTTTGGCTCGTCCTCAGAATATGGTAAATGGCAATATTAAAACCGGTGAAATCGAGGTTGAGATTATTGAAGTAGAGATTTTAAATAAAAGTTTACCACTTCCTTTTGAAATTAATGATGAAAAAAATGGAGAGGCTAACGAAGCCTTGCGTTTAAAATATCGTTTTTTAGACCTAAGAAGGGAAAAGCTACAAAAAATGTTGCAAAATAGGGACAAAATTATATCCTATTCTCGCGATTATTTTCATAATTTAGGGTTTTTAGAGATTCAGACTCCCATTATTGCAAATTCTTCGCCCGAAGGTGCTCGTGATTTTTTAATTCCTTCTCGGATTCATCCTGGTAAGTTTTATGCCTTACCTCAAGCCCCACAACAGTTTAAGCAATTATTAATGGTTGGCGGCGTTGACCGATATTTTCAAGTTGCTCCATGTTTTAGAGATGAGGATCCTCGTATGGATAGGCATTATGGAGAGTTTTATCAACTTGATATGGAGATGAGTTTTGTAGAACAGGACGATATATTGAAGATAATGGAGCCATTAATGATAGATATTGTTGAAAAATTTAGCGATAAAAAAATTATTAATTTGGATAAAAATGGAAGATTTGTTCAAATTTCTTGGACGGACTCTATGAACCGCTTTGGTTCTGATAAACCAGATCTTAGATTTCAGATGGAAATTAAAGATATTTCAGATATAGTAAAAGACAAAGGTTTTTCTGTTTTTGATGACCAATTGTCTCAACCTAAAGGAGTTGTTAAGGCTTTAAATATCAAAAATGGAGCATCTTTTAGTAGAAAAGAGATAGACTTGATAATAGAAGAAGGTAAAAAGAGAGGATTAAAAGGATTGTCCTACGTGGTAATAAAAGAAGATGGAATTCAGTCATCCTTGAGCAAATATTTTGAACAGGAGATAATTGATAGTGTTATTAATAAATGCTTGGCAGAAAAAAATGATATTATTTTTATAGCTGCTGATAAGTGGGAAATTGCTTGTAAATCTTTGGGCCATATTAGAAATTATGTAGCTGAAAAGATGGGGCTAAAAGATGTTTCTTTGGCCGCCTTTGCTTGGATTGTTGATTTTCCTATGTATGAATATTCTGAAATAGAAGAGGGCCGAGTCGATTTTGCTCATAATCCATTTTCTATGCCACAGGGTGGCCTAGAAACTTTAAATACTAAAAATCCTTTAGAGATATTAGCTTATCAATACGATTTGGTGTTTAATGGCTTTGAAGCTTCTTCTGGGGCTATTAGAAATCATAATCCAGAAATAATGTATAAGGCCTTTGAATTAGCTGGATATTCTAAACAAGAAGTTGATGATAAGTTCTCAGCCATGATTAATGCCTTCTCTTATGGAGCTCCGCCACACGGAGGTAATGCTCCTGGTATTGATAGAATAATTATGGCTCTTTATGATTTTGAATCAATTAGGGATGTTTATGCCTTTCCTAAAGATAATAGAGGACAGGACTTGATGACTAATTCTCCTTGTAATATTGATGAAAAACAAATAGAAGAATTAAATATTAGCGTTTTAAAAAATAAAAATAATTAATTTAAAATTATGAAAACAAAGTTTTATTTTTTACCATTATTTTTGGTAATGATCTTAGCTCTTTCGGCCTGTGGTCAGAAAAATCAAGAAAAGATTAATTCTAACTTAAATGAGGACATCATAATTGATGTTAACGAAGAAAATTTCGAAGAAGACTATGAGGCTTCTATGGAGGAAATGTTTGCTAAAGGAAAATCTTTTAAATGTTTAGTTTCTCAAGAAAACCCAGAAGGTGAGATGGACTTTATTTATTATATTGATGGAAAAAAAGAGAGGTTTAGAACTGAGGCTCGCGTTACTGACAAAGCTCAAGGATTAGTAATAAATTCTGTTAGTATTTTTAAGGATAATTATAATTATTTTTGGGATGACTTAACTAATAAGGATGGAATGAAAATGAAAATAGAGGAAGATGATAGCGATGATGAGTATTATCAAGATGATTCCGACATTGAGGATGAGGAAAGACTAGATTTAAATGAACGTTTTAATTTAAAGTGCTCCTCTTGGAAGGTTGACGAAGATATGTTTGAATTACCGAAAGATAAATCTTTTAAAGATATGTCTGATTTGTTAAATTCTTTTAATAATATTCCAGAGATGGGTAGCGGGTCTAATGAGCAAAATGCTAGTGATATTGATTATTGTTCTTTTTGCAGTCTAGTTCCGGCCGGAGGGGATCGCGATGATTGTTTAAGTTCTTGTGCTCAATAATCTCGCTGTAGTAACTTTATGCTTTTTTTGAATAAGATATTAAGATTAAAGTTTATCTCTCGTTATCGAGAGATAAATTTATTTATGGAAAATCCTCTCTTATCACAAGAGAAGGTTTTCTTTTATTTAGTTAAAAGAGCTAAAAAAACTATTTGGGGTAAAAAATATAATTATGATAAAGTTTGTCAGAAGGATTTTAAAAAGGCTCTAGAAAATTGGCAAGCCAATGTCCCAATATCCTCCTATGAACAGCTTTTTCCAGAAATTGAAAGGGCTCATCAAGGCAAAAGAAATGTTTTGTGGCCAGGAAAAATTAGATGGTTTGCTAAATCTTCCGGAACCACTAATAGTAAAAGTAAAATTATTCCTATTACCAAAGAATGTTTAAAAAAATGCCATTATCAGGGAGGGGAAGATGTTTTTGCTTTATACATAAAACAAAATCCAAAAACCAAGTTGTTTTCCGGTAAAACCTTAAGTGTGGGTGGCTCCTTTTCTTCTCGAAAGAATATCTTTGATTTATTTTGTGGTGATCTCTCTGCTATTTTAATGAATAATTTGCCAATCTGGGCTAGATTGTTTCGTGTCCCAAAATTATCTACAGCTTTATTGGGTGATTGGGAGGAGAAAGTTGAGGTTATTGCCAAAGAAACTATTAATCAAAATATAGTTGCTTTGGCCGGAGTTCCTTCTTGGAATTTAATTGTTTTAAACAAAGTTTTGGAGATAACTGGTAAAAATAATATTTTAGAGGTTTGGCCTAATTTGGAATTATTTCTACATGGAGGCGTAAGTTTTTCTCCTTATAGAGCTCAATTTGAAAAAATAATTCCTAGCCCCAAGATGAATTATCTAGAGAATTATAATGCTTCAGAAGGTTTTTTTGCCTTTAATGATGATCTTAGCAGGGATGACATGTTGTTAGTTTTAGATAGTGGTGTGTTTTATGAATTTATTTCTCTGGAAGAATTAAATAAAGATTATCCCAGAGCTTTATTAGTATCAGAGGTTGAAGTAGGTAAAACCTATGCCTTAGCCATTTCTACTAATGGAGGATTGTGGCGTTATCTGATAGGCGATACAGTTAAAATAACCTCTTTAAAACCCTTTAGATTGAAAGTGGCTGGCAGAACTAAGCACTTTATTAATGTCTTTGGAGAGGAATTAATGGTTTCTAATGCCGATGAAGCTATTAGATATGCCAGCGAAAAAACTGGCGCTATTGTTTCTGAGTATACTGCCGGACCAGTTTTTATGGAGGGCAATAAGCGAGGCGGTCATGAATGGTTAATAGAATTTTTAGCTAAACCAAAAGATTTAAATATTTTTATTGATGAGTTAGATAAAACTTTAAAAAAATTAAATTCTGATTATGAGGCCAAAAGATATAATAATTTAATTTTAGACTTGCCAAAAATTATTGTAGCTAGGGACAATTTATTTTATGATTGGTTGAAAAATAAAAACAAATTAGGCGGACAAAACAAGGTTCCTCGACTTTCTAATTCTAGGGAATATTTGGAGGAATTGTTAAAAATAAATTAAAATAATTATTTTACTCAAATATTGTTAATATTTGCCAGTATTTTGTCTATTGTTTTTTTTCTAAAAATAGTGTATACTTTTAATGTTAAACAAGACGTTTTCTATATTCTTACGCAAAATTAAAAAATGTTCGTAAAGAGTTAGATCAAAGGTCGACTTGTTTTCTTATAAATTTGCATAAGAATATTAGTATGAAAAAATTATTTGTAGGTAGTTTACCTTTCGCAATCAAAGATGACCAATTGAAAGATTTATTCTCTCAAGCTGGTACAGTAGAATCAGCCATAATTATCATGGATAAAATGACTGGTCGTTCAAAAGGTTTCGGTTTCGTTGAAATGTCTTCTGACGAAGAAGCTAGTAAAGCTATTGAAATGCTTAACGGTTCTGACGTTGAAGGAAGAAATATCATCGTTAGTGAAGCTCGTCCTCAAGAAGATCGTCCTCGCTCTAACTTCGGTGGAGGAAGAGGTGGTTTCAATGGAGGAGACAGATTTGGAGATAGAAATTAATTCTTCTTTACATATCAAAAAAAAGACAACTCAATTGAGTTGTCTTTTTTTAGTATTATCCTTGAAGATATTTATTCAATAATTCTTATTTTTAGTTTTTCTACACCCTTGTCAACGATATCTAGTTTTTCTGCTCCGGCATAAGAAAGGTCAAAATCTCTACCTTGGATATATGGACCTCGATCTTCAACTACAGCATATAGAACAGTATTGTTTTGAGGGTTTATTATTTCTACCTTTGTTCCAAAAGATAATGTTTTATGGGCCACAATATGCTCGTCATACATATCAAATACTTGGCCGTTAGCCATTTTTCTACCATGAAACATAGCTCCATACCAGCTAGCTGAGGCATAAAAATAATCTTCTTCAGGAAAGCTCTCTGAAAGACTCAGATTATTATCAAGACCTAATTCAGTTGGTTTATTAAGGTTATTTAAAGCACTTAAACTTGGTAGGGAAAAGACCCCTAATAAGAGTAATTGTCCAATTGTTATTATTATTCTTTTTTCTTTCATTTTTTGTAAAATGTTAATTTTCTTGTTAGCACGAACTACTACTATACACTATTTATTTAAAAATGTCAACCCTT
>CAZSNN010000012.1:0-21363 GCA_964608425.1 uncultured Gammaproteobacteria bacterium
AGCACCTGCTTTGCAAGCAGGGGGTCAAGGGTTCGAGTCCCTTAAGGTCCACAAACTAGAAGAACAGACGAAAGTCTGTTTTTTGCTTTATTTATAGGGGTTTTATCACTTTTATTTAAATTCAGAGACAACCTTTAGAGACACTTTTTCTGAAGTGGTGCCAATATGGTGCCAAAAATCTAAATTATTATCATTTTTTAATTCTAAGGTTTTAATTGCCTCCCTTAAAGTCGATGGTCCTAAATGAGAATATCTCATAGTGGTAACTATATCGGAATGACCTAATAATTCTTGAACAGCTTTGATGGAGACACCGTTTTGTATTAAATGGGAGGCAAAGGTATGTCTAAATGTGTGCCAACCAATTTTTCTTAAACCAACCCTCTTACAAAGAGAATAAAGGCCTTCGCAACAATGATGTTGCTTAAAAGGATTTCCAAGTTTATCAGAAAAAACATAGCCAGATTTTTTAAATCTTTGAATTAACATTTGGCAAATATCATCGGTTAAGGGAATATATCTAATCTTGTTACTCTTAGTGCTTCCCATTTCTCCCAATACAATTGACCTCCTAACTGTTAATAGACTTTCTTTTAAATTAATGTCATTCCAGTCTATAGCAATTAGTTCACCAAATCTTAATCCGGTTTTAATTGCAAAAAAAATCATTTCCCTAAGATAGCCCTCAGAATTATCTAATAATAGTCTACACTCTTCTTCAGTTAAAAAATCAAATTTTTGAGGCTGAACCTTAAGTTTCTTCATTTTTGGCATTCTGTCTAAAACTCCCCATTCTTCAGCAATCCTTAAGCATTTAGATAAGACTGTTAATTGATTATTAATTGTCTTGTTAACTAAGCCAGTTTTTGTTTTTTCTGCTTTATATTTTTCTATATCTAAGTTATTAATTTCCTCTAATAATTTAGAACCAAAAAATGGCCTTAGATGGTTTCTCAAAATACTCTCTTTTTGTATTATCTCTGATTTTTTATTGTTATTCTTTACATAAACATTAAACCACTGTTCGGAAAAACTATTAAAAGTAAAAGTTTCTTTTTTCTCAGTTTCTTCTTTTATTGGCTCTCCTCTGGCTAATTTTTGTCTTATTAAAGATTCATAAGCCTTAGCCCCAGCATAAGTGTTATCTGGACTAGGCAAGCGATATCTAGCACGATTAAAACTAATATTTATCCAGTATTTATTTCTTTTCTTGAATATACTCATACTATTATCTAATAATTGGCTCAAATCTAAAACCCTCTAGATATTCTTCTATGTCTTTATTCTTAAATCTAATACTCCCTCCCACCTTGTAAAAGGGGAGTTTCCGACCATCTATAAGACGATAAACCGAAGCCCTTGATATTCTTAATATCTCAGCCAATTCATCGGGGGTTATTAATTTGTTTAGAGTCAAGCCATTATTCATTTAATTTTTAAAGGGCAGTATAGGGAATAGTTTTAACTATTCTGGCTCCTATATTATAGCCCTTTTTATGCTTATTTTCAATTATTTTTATATAATTTTTCTATTAATTAAATACATATTACTTCTATATTTATCATTTTTTCCCCTTGAAATTACTCCCTTGCTAGTTAAAAATTTAATTGATTTTTTAACAGTAGAAACACCACAAGGAACTTCTTTTGCTATAGTCTCTATAGAGGGCCAACAATAATCTTTTTTCATACTATATTTTTTCAATATTATAGCTATCAATTTTTCAAAATGGTTATATTCGCTAGAAGATATAAATTTATTATTCACTTGGGTAAAATTAATTTTTTTAGATTCTATATATCTATCAAAATTATTTAAAATAAAAGCACCAGAAGAAGACTTTTTGTTATCTTTATTCTCTTTATATGCATCAACAAATTCATTAAGTTTTCTTTGTATTTCGTTCATAATAAATATTGATAATATTGCTTATATTTAAAAAATTAAATTGATTTAATGCCATAATCGTTTTGGGACATTTTTTTTCTCTCGGGGGCAATTTACCCCCAAAACCTGTACTCCTCAGCCATTTTTTAAGACTTAAACAAATTTGGCAAATGTTTTATTCTCTCTGATTACTTGAAAATCTTGGTGGCCTTGTCCACGAGAGAGCTTTCTCATTTTGAATAATATCTGGGAGTAAATACTTTTTCTTTCTGAGAAGCACCTACTTCCTTATTGGCCTTATAAATGTTTTTCAAAACGGGCCTTTTTTGTTCTCTGGGATAATCATCTTTATTAACGACTTTATTGAACCAACGATTAATGATATCCTTACTAAAGTTTTGGCCTCTTACTGCTTCTGTAAAACAAACCAGGGAGCTCCAATAAAAATTTTTATTTTGTAGATTTTTATATCTTGCCTTAATTGAACGCATATTTTTATAATTAATTATAAATAAAAAACCTGCAGATTTCTTATATCTACAGGTTATACTTTTTTAAACTTATATTATAGGACAAATTACTTATAAGCTATTTGTCTTTTTTGTATTTATATCTTTCTCTATTTTCTTAATTCTTTGCAGTGCCTTAGATATTGCTTCTATAGATAAATCTTCTTTATATCTACTAAACATTTCTCTGGCAACCAGCTGTTCTATATATTCATATTTTTCATTAGAAAACTTTAAGGGATTACTTTTTATCTCGTTTAGGATACCTAATGCTCTAAAACTTTGACCTAAAGACATTTTTTTCTTTTTAGAAATATTTTTTATCCCCAAATCTTTCAAATATCTAATTAACTCATCAAGGGGCGTTTCTTCTTCAAAAGTTATTTGCAAAAGACTAGAACCTTTATTTTTTAAAAGTTTATGACTAATACCTGAATATTTGGCTTTAAAAAAATTAACACTAACCTTAATTTCGCTATCAAGTCTTGATACAAATGACTGCAAAACAATTTCTACTATTATATTTTTTATTATTTCTTTTTTTCTATCAATTTGTTTTTTGCTAAAATTTTCAACAAAATATTTACTATTACAAACCAAATCAACAACATTTTCAAATTCTTTAGAGGATTTTATATCAAAAGAGAATTTATTTTTAGAAGTTTTAATCTTTTCTAAATTTTTTTTAATTAAATTTTCAAAAATTTTCAAAAACTCAGTATTAAGAACCATAAGCATCAGAGTTTCATATATCTCATTTTTTTTAGCTACCTTTAAAGAGTTGAGATAATTAATAATATTGTTCGATAATTTATAGTTCTTTATATTTTCATTTGTCCTCATAATAAAAAAGATTTAATATCTTTTATAGCAGGCCTCTCTATTCTCTTTCAAATAATTATCCCATCTTTCTGCTATACTGCTTGGCAAACGACAATCTTCGCCTAAGCTTAAAGATTCGCAACTACTCTCCCAGTTGGTATGATAATCTTCGAGCGCTAAATTTAAACAATTGTCTATATTACTTTGTCTCTCAGCTTCTCTTATTAACTTCTCTTCCTCCTTCATTCTTTCTATCTCCAATTCAGATTCCTGTTCTTGAGCTTCTCTAAGCTTTTCGTTAAACTGTTGTCTTTCTATTGAATTTTGTTTACTTACTTGACTGGCATAAAAAAAGCCTCCCAATATAATACACCCTAAAACTGATAAGCCAGAAACCAGAAAGAAAGGAATTCTTAGACTATCAGAAAACATTGCTATCTGGTATGGCCTCGCTGGAACCGCACAAATGTTTGATCTTGTTGAAGGTAATATGAACCGAAACGCAGAGAAACCGGTTGAAACTTTCTTAGATGAAATAGAATTGCCGGCATTGCCCAATTTAGAAGCGTTGGATCTTCCAGATTTACAAAATCTAGACTTTCCGCCGCTTCCGGCATTGCCCGTTCTATAAAAATTTTTGCTAGGTTATTCCGGCAAAGATAATCCGGCAAATAAAAAAACAACGGCCTCTCAGTCGTTGTTTTTTGTGTTTCTTATTTCTCCTGGTGCGTATAAGCAATAGCTACAACAGCTTGCGCCAATATAAGCATAAAGGCGAATAAGTTGTAACCGTCAAAATCCCCGTCGGCAACCATTACAAATGATCCCAATAGGATCATTCCAGCTAATGTATAGCTTAGAATTCTTAGTGCTAGTTTCATATTATTATGTTATCCGGCTTAATTTACCGGTTTATTATTCAACTTACATCTGAAATAGCCAACGGATTAAAAATATCATTACTATTGCCCATATTATTAGGGCGATTATTCCGCCGGTGTCTATCATATATCGTATATATAACGACAGTCAAGATGATCGCACTCGTGCTGCCAAACTCTAGCAACTATCCCGGAAAGTTGTGCTCGCTTTCTCGGGCTTAACATCGGCTTGAATGTTCCGTCAGCATTTTTATAAAAATCTAATTCGCTATATTCTACTTCGCATTTATTATATCTGTTAACTTTAGTTTTAGGCATAAACGCATAGCTAGCGCAGCCTTCTTCACTTTCAACCGGGGTGTTCGTATGTCTAACAATAACCGGGTTTATAATCACTAAAGTTTTAACTGGATTATGGAAGAACCAACTATCTCCGACTAATTTATTATTCGTTACAAAAAATCTTAAAGGATCTTCATTGACGCATTGCGGGTGAGCTATCGCATAAAAACTATTATATAGTCCTATCGGCTGGCCTAGTAATTTATATATATCTTCAGCGTCCGTATGATTTAATAAAAAACTTCTCCATACTTTTTATATTAAATATTTAAATTATGTTAATTATAGAATATTATTAATTTAATTCAAGGAGCCATATTTATTTAATCCTTTAGACCCTTTACTAAGAAAAAAATATAATAATATAACCCAGCCTATAAAAGGGATAAGGTTTAATAATACCCACCAACCACTAAAATTTATATCGTGCAGTCTCCTTACACTAACTGCTAAAAAAGGTATAAATACAAATAAACTCCAGATTAAACTCAAAGACAAAACATTAATAGCTTTAAAAATAAAACTGACTGCAAAAACAATAATAAAGAATGTCCAAAATTCCTTTCTATTGGCCCTGTCTTTAAAATTTGTACATTCTTTAAAAGGCTTTAAAATGTCCATATTTTTAATTAATATCAATTTTATTTATATCATTATTTGAAATGCCTAATCCCAAATTACGCATAACCTCAAAAGCATCTGAAGGCCTTCCTAAAAAGTGCATTTTCAAATCTACAGGATTAACATAATAAGCCTTTCCAGAATCTTCAACTTTTAATAAAATTCTCCCCGATAATCTTTTTGGAGCAACCCCTTTAAAACTGTCAAAGTCTTTATTACTTATACCAAGCCCTAACTCTCTCATCATATTAAAAGCATCTGCCGGACGACCAAGAAAATACCTTTTGCTATTTTCAGGATTTACATACCAGCCCTCGCCGTTAGACTCAACTTGTAATAAAATTTTTCCGTTAAGTCTATTGGAAAAATTATTGTCTATAATATTTTTACTATTAATATTTACTGGCGCACCAAAGAAATTGCTTTCTTTTTCCTTATTAAAAGAAAAACTTGAATCAACTTTTTCAAAATCTTTTATCTCACAGAGCTCATTATCATCTTGAAGCACTATTTTGTCTCCCTTATTAATAAAAAAATCTGTTCCCAAATTAACAACAATTTGTTTATTTAAGTATCTTTTAAAAGAATGGCTGTAACAACCAGATTTATAAACAACAAAATAATATTTATTATCATACTCACTTTTTATTAAAGCACTGTTGTTATCAGAATCTAATTCTATTAGTCTAAAATAAACATTATTTTGTTTTTTTACGCATTGGCTATTGTTATCGAGAGTATAACCACTCATACACTCACATTTCTTTTCTGAAGAGTTATAAGAAGAATAATAACCATATTTACTAGAACAGCTTTCACATTCCAAGCCCCCTAATGTTTTTAATGTAAACTCATATCCACGCCTGCACTCACATTTATCTAATAAAGAATTATATTCAGAATTAATTCCATAGTTATCTCGACAAAGGCTGTCGCTACTAACACAGCTTGTATTACCAAATACATCCGTACCAAAAGAATAACCACTTTTACACTTACATTTATCTGAAGAAGAATCGTATTCTGAATTATAACCATAACTATCCCGACAAAGACTATCTCCGCTAACACAACTTGTATTGCCAAACATATCCTTGCCAAAGAAATAACCACTAACACATTTACATTCGTTTGTTAAATAGTTAGATGTTGCATTGTATCCATATTTATCTTTACAATATTGCGCAATTGATATACAATAAGGACCTCCCAAAAAAGAGGAGCCCATAACATAGCCATAAGAACACTTACAATAACCCGTGCCATCAGAATAAGCAAAGGGCCCATAGTTAGAACAATCGTAATATGAAAGAGCTTTATTTTGATTAATAAAAAAGACAAAAAACAACAAAAATCCAAAAACCATAATTACTCTTCTCATGTTTTTAATATTAATTATTATGTCTATATTATACCAATTATAAACATATTTTAAAAGCCCAAAATTTATGTAATTAATGTCAAATAACTAAATATTTTAACACAAAAAATATCAATTAAAATATCAAAAAAACCCTATAAAATAAGGGCTTTATTTTAAAAATACTATTCTTGATATTCTCTAATTATTTGACTCTATTTTTACAAACAATTGTTAGCAGAAGCATATTCGGCAACTAAAATCATTTTATCACAAATAGGACATCTAACGTCCAAACAAAAATGACTGTCAGAATTAATGTTATCGCTAGACCTAGGCGTCCCCCTCCAATCACATATAGGACATTTAATTTTCATATCATATTTAAAGTCTTTAACTTTGATTATTTTAGCTGGATATTTATTCATAAATTCCCCCGAACACATCTCTCTAAGATTGCCAGCCAAAAAGACCAAGTCCCAATATAAAGGATTCTCTTTCCACTTAGATAATATAGCTGAAATAACTTTTAATTGATGGATTATTAGTTTCTCTTTGGGGGCATTAAATCTGTTAAAAACTTCGTCTCCGTATCTACTATAATCATCAACTAGCTCAGAATAATTTGCTAAAACATCAGCCGACTTAACTAATAAAGAGTCTTTGGTAAATTTCTTAATATGCTTTAAGGCTTCTTTTTTCCTTTCTTCCCAAGATAAGTTTCTATTCTGCTCTGTAACACTTAAAACTAGCTGAGTGACGTTTTTACCAAATCTCTCTGTTATCATTTTGGGGGTTGTTTTTTTATCCCTTGGACTGTCCTCTATTGTGTCGTGTAATATTCCCGCTACAATAACATCTTCTGAGGCTTTAGCTAAAGATAATATCATTCCAACAGTTAGGGGATGGGTTATATAGGGGATAACCTTTCCTTTTCTGGTTTGTTGCTGATATTGATTGTGAGTTTTGCTAGCAAATTTAATTGCTTTTCTTATTTTGTCTGAATAAATAGTCATATTTTTTATATTAATTTTTAAAATGTTCCTCTATTTTTTTATTTATATATTCATCAGAAGAAAAACTCTTGTAACCCTTAATTTCTGGAAAAATATATAAACGTTCGCCATGAAAAGCCCAATAATTATAGAAGTCTTCTTTGTCTTTATAATCTTTAACGATATCTTTAAAATCCCTGTCTAAAAAGTCTTTGCATGCCCTTAGAGCTTCTTCTTTAGTGTTATATTCACCTAATATATAATGACAACTGTCTCTATATTCAGAGGATGTTTGGTGAAACTTATCCTCCACTCTCACTTTATATTTTATCATATTTATCCCCCCCTCTCTAGCTCAACCAACAAAAAAGCGGTTAAGAGATTTAAACCAAAAGATATTGCTATCCTTGATTGAAATCTCCCAACCGCCTTAAAACGATTAGTCATTCACTACATCTGGCTTACCGCAGATTTCCCAGTTCGCCTACTCAAATTAATGAGAGAAATAAATGGCACCTTTTTGCTCTGTGCTAGAGTTTTTATTGTTAATTACATTATTATTATACCAAAAATAGGGGGAAAGTCAAATTATTTATTGTGCCAACAAAACACCAAATACAACAAAAATTAAAATAAGGATAAACCCTGCCAAAAACAAGATGCTTCCATTTCTGTCTTTCTCCCATTTGTTTAAAAAAAACTTTTTAACAATTCTTTTTGTTAATTCTCCTCTTTTTACTTTATTATATATTCTTGAGAGCTCGTAGCCAAAATAACCCACAACCATTATACCCCCTAAAACCAAAACAACATTATTTCTAGAATTCTCATTGGAAAAAATTGCTATTATAGCGATAATTAACCAAAATACTAGATATCCTAAACCAGCAACAGCGAGGACGACTATAATCCAAAACAAAACTTTTTTTCCATTTTCGCTCGCCAACAAAACTCCGACTGCTATTATTCCTAAAAGAATATAAATTAAAGCCATAATATTATATTATTCACTATATCTGTATTATACCATTTAAAACTATATTTTAAAAGACAAAAATAAAGTCTCTAAAAACAGCTGAGGAGTACAGGTTTCGGGGTAAATAAGCAGATTTAAGAAAGCTTAACTTAGAATATAATAAATATAACCTATAAAGCCTTAAATAATATCTTTTAATGGTTTTATATATTTTTTAAAATTATTTAAACAATTCTTCTTTTATATTATTCCTTTATATTATTAGTGGTCGTCTAGCGACTGGTCAATAGTCGTCTGGCGACCATATGATAGTCGTCAGAAAACTAGACAGAGACGCTTATAAAATATTTCCCATAGAATTGATGGCTCTTTTGTTCTGTGTTATAATTATCACATAGTTAACCGCTTTAAAGTTATGAGAAAGGAGATTATAATCCAAATATTAACAAAATGGATTGTTCCAATAATCGGAATCTTCTTTTTGTATAGATTTATTATGATTTTGTCCTTTAGTGAGTTAAGATTTCTTTCTTTCGCTTTAATATTTTTTATTATTCTTTTAATTAAAGATAATAAAAGTCTTAGAGACAAAGCCACTAAACTATAAAATTTATGGGTATTTTCATGATAATAATTCTGATAATAATAATGGGGTTGGTCGCCTCCTATTTTAATTCTCCTTATTTTAAGGGTATGGCGGGAGAAGGATTTGTTGATAAAAAACTTTTCAAGGAATTAGACCCAGAAAAATATATAATCTTGCACAACCTATTATTACCAACTAAAACTGAAAGCCTGACAACTCAGATTGACCATCTTGTTATATCTACTTTCGGAATATTTTGTATAGAAACAAAGTCTTACGGAGGGTGGATATTCGGAAGAGCAAATGACAAGTATTGGACTCAAACTTTTTATAATAATAAAACTAGATTTTACAACCCTCTTAGACAAAATTATGCTCATATAAAGGCAATAGAAGCTTTAATAAACCCCTTGTTGCCAAATATTCAGGTTCATTCTTTCATAATTTTCCCAGAAGCGGAAAAACTTAATATTACGGGGACAGAAGTAGTCGGATATACTAGAGATATAATTGAGAAAATAAAAGGATATAACAGAGAAGCTATCTCCAAAGAAGACTTAGACAAAATTCTCGCTATTATTATAGAAAATAATATTACTGATAAAAAAGAATTGGAAAATCACAACAAAAGAGTTTCTGGAAAAAATAAAAACTTCTCCTATACAACAAAAAACAAAAAGCATCGTAGCCATTTTGATAACTCCAGTAATATTTTTTATAGAATAAACGATGATGACGATGATATTTTTGACTAATCCTATCAATTTCCCCTATACCGCCCTGAGCAAAATGGTGCCCATATGGTGCCCAAAAATTGATTAAGATTGAGTACATTTGAGTACAATTGATAACGATTGAGAAAGTGCTTAACCTTTAAATACAAGGCTAAAATGCACTTTTACCCTATATTCATTAATCTATCTAAAATAGCCTAAATAGGTTTCGAGTCCCTTGAGGTCCACAAAAAAACAACCCAAATTAACTTGGGTTGTTTTTCTATTTTAACTACTTAAAGCTTTTCTATTGATAAATTAATCTTGTTACCGTCCAGCATAACCTCTTTTTTCTGATTTGACTCAGACATCTCTTCTAAGATTATTTCATCACATAAGGTGTCTTTTTTAATTGAATCCCCTAGAGCCTCAACAAGATTTTTAACTTCTTCATTAACTTCAGAAATATAGATTCGAGCTTTATCATTAACTGAGAAGCTATAATCTTTACGAAGCATATTAATTAAGCGCACTAAATCTCTCTTTAAGCCCTCTTGTTTTAACTCTGGAGTAATTTCTAAATCAAACTCTACCGACAAATTATCATTATCAGAAACATCTTGCCACTTAGCTTCCTTAACATTTAATTCATCTTCAATTAAACTCAGATAGCTAGATTCATCTAAATTTTTAGAAGATGGCCCCTTGATAATGACCTGATTCAAAATCTGCCTAACTTTAATTTTAGCCTCGTCTCTTTTAGCTAAGCCCAACTCCACCGCCTGACGAACTATATTCATTTTTTCTAAAACTTCATTATTTTTCTCATTTAACTCAAAAGATGGCCAAGACTCTAAATGAACAGATTTTTCAGAATTTTGAAAATCATTTTTAGTAATTTTCTGCCATAAATCCTCGGCCATAAAAGGCATAAAAGGGGCAATGACTTTGCTCAAGTTTAGAAAAACAAATCGCATTGTAGATAGAGAATAAATTTTGTCCTCTTGATTATCACCTTTTAATCTTTCTCTGCTTCTCCTTAAATACCAAGTAGAAAACTCATCAAAAAATGCTGTTATTGGCCTCATGGCCTTCACCGGATTATAGGCTAGCATTGATGCCTCCACTTCAGATATTAAAATATTTGTTTTTTCAATTATCCATAAGTCCAAAATATTTTGACTATCTCTGTAATTACTATAACTATCTTCATCTAATTCGGATTCGTACGTTTGATAAAAATTATAAATATTATTCAAAAGCATAATATTTTTTCTCAAAGAATCAGCTACCCCCTTTTCAGAAAAATTAAAATTTTCAGCTTGAACCACTGGAGAGGAAAGCAAATAAGCTCTCAAAGAATCAGCACCATATTTATCCAAAATCATCATTGGGTCTGGATAATTTTTAAGCTTTTTGGCCATTTTTTTACCATCTTCGGCTAAAACCATACCATTAGCTATAACATTTTTAAAAGCATTTAAACCAAAAAGACCAACGGAAATAACATGTAAATAATAAAACCAAGCTCTGGTTTGATCAATTCCTTCAGCGATAAACTCAGCTGGAAAATTTTTCTCAAATTTTTCCTTGTTTTCAAAAGGATAATGAAGCTGAGCATAAGGCATTGAACCACTTTCAAACCAACAATCTAGAACATCTGGGATTCTTTTCATCTTCCCACTACAATTAGGACATTCGAACTCTATCTTATCAGCTACGTCTTTATGAATATCACTTATTTTTTGTCCACTTAATTTTTCTAGTTCTTCAACTGAGCCGATGACCTTTCTTTCCCCACAAGCACACTCCCAAATAGGTAAGGGACTAGCCCAAAATCTTTGACGAGAGATAGACCAATCACGAGCCCCTTCTAACCAATTGCCAAAACGACCTTCTTTTAAATAATCTGGAGACCAATTTATCTTTTTAGCCTCTCTTAGTAAGTCTTCTTTTATTTTAGTAACACTTACAAACCAAGATGAAGTGGCATAATTGATTAAAGGAGTATCACAGCGCCAACAATGGGGATAGCTATGCTCATATTTTTCTTTAGAAAACAATAATTTCTTTCCAGCTAAATACTTAATAATTTCAATATCGGTTGTCATATGATCTCCGCTGGGCTTAACATTTAGGGATGGAAAATCGACAACCTCTTCTTTAAAATTACCATCAATATTTACATGCTGAATAAAGGCCAATTTTTTTTCTTTACCTAAATTCATATCATCCTGACCAAAGGCTGGGGCAATATGAACAATACCAGTCCCGTCTTCGGTGTTTACAAACTCAGCCTCATAAATTTGCCAAGAGTTTTCTTTGTTTTCTAGTCTCTCGTCGTTCACATAATAGTCAAATAAAGCTTGATATTTTTTACCCAACAATTTTTCTCCTTTAAACTCTTCAACTATTTCGTATTTTTTATCCTTCAAAACATCTGTCAATCTTTCTTTGGCTAAAATATATTTCTCTATTTGCCCGTCCTCTTCTTGATAAGATATTTTTACATAATCAATTTCTTTGCCAATAGCCAAGGCAACATTACCAATAAGTGTCCAGGGAGTAGTCGTCCAAGCTAAAACAAAAGTATTATCTTCATCTAATAAACGAAATTTAGCGATACATGATAAATCTTTAATATCCTGATAACCTTCGGTAACCTCCGACTGAGATAAAGTGGTCTCACAACGAGGACAAACATGCATAGAACGATAATCTTTATAAACCAAGCCCTTATCAAATAAAGTCTTAAAAACCCACCAAATAGACTCCATATAGTTTAAGTCCATAGTATGATAAGCATTCTTTTGGTCAACAAAACGACCTAATTTATCAGAAACTTTATACCACTCCTCAGCATACTCTAAAACTTTGGAACGACAGGAATAATTAAATTTTTCTATACCCAATTCTTCAATAGCCTTTTTGCTTTGACTGCCCATTTCCTTCTCAACAATATTTTCAATCGGCAGACCATGACAATCCCAACCCCATTTTCTTTCTACTCGATAACCTTTCATTGTAAAAAACCTAGGCACTAAATCTTTCAATATTTGACCAATAATATGACCATAATGAGGTGTTCCAGTAGCAAAAGGAGGTCCATCATAAAAAACATAGTCGCCTTGAAAAGATTCACGCTCAACCGATTTTAAGAAAATATTATTTTTATTCCAAAAAGCTAAAACATCAGATTCCATTTGGATAAAAGATGTTGATTTTTCTTTATTTTGTTCATTTTCCATATAAAAAATTTAATATTATTTAACTAATTCCTATGATATTATATCATTTGATTAATTGGGTCAATAGAAACTTAATGACAAAATTATACCATATTTTTTTTATAATCAAAAATTTGCTATACTTAAAATACATAATTAACTTAAAAATATGCTAACAAAAATACTGGCTATAATAGCTTTATTAATACTATTTTTTACTATTAGCAAATCAGCTGATTTAATAGTCGTACATCTTAGAAAAACTGGAGAAAAATTAGGAATAAAAATATTCTTTCTAGGAATAATCTTGGGAATAATGACTAGTCTACCAGAAATGGCTATTGGAATAAACTCCACAATCTCTGGAATTTCAACCATATCCTTTGGTAATTTATTAGGAGGGATTATAGTTCTTTTCGGCTTAATAATGGCCATCAGCGCCATTTTAAATAGAAAAATACACACCGAAAAAAAGGCTTGGCCATTTTTAATAACCCTATTATTTTTATTTTTACCTTTGATATTAGGATTTAAGGGTCAATTAAACTATATCGATGGAATTTTTCTAATTATTGGATATGTTTTACTAATATTCTATTTATACAAGAGTCAGTTAAAAAATAATTTAATAAAAATAGAGATAGTCAACAGAAAAGAAGTCCATAAACATATATTATTTATTTTACTAGGAATTATTGGCCTAATCATTTCTTCAGAATTAATTGTCAGAACTACTATTTTTATTTTACAAGACTATAATATCTCTGTTTTTATTGTTGGATTGCTGTTTTATTCTATCGGGACAAATTTACCAGAATTAATAATAGCCATTAGATCATTTAAAAGAAAAGCTGAGGACTTATCTTTTAGTAATTTAATCGGATCAGCTATGAGCAACACTTTAATGCTAGGAATTTTAAGTGTTATAAAAACTATTGAAATAGAAATAGATTTACCTTATATATTTTTAATGTTTTTTACTCTAGCCCTTTTTATTGTTCTGTTTATATTTTATAAGACTGACAGATTATTAAGTCGCCGAGAAGGATTTTTCTTGCTATTAATGTATTTAATCTTTCTTTCTGGACAAATATTTATTCAAATAAAGTATTAAAATCTCTAACACAAATACTATAAAAAAAATCGGATTACTCCGATTTTTTTTATTTTTAAGAAAGACGCTTTTATTTATTTTATTCTCTTGCCTGGATTTTCACAAGAACCTTTTAAGCATTCATCAATCTTGGTTTGCATTTCCTCTCCGAAAGAATCAGCATAACCAACCCAAAATTTGTCACCAATAAAAGTCATTGGAACTCCTTGTACTGTAGTATTATAAGCAGCTGCCAAGCTTTCTAGGACAACTCTATTATCAGTATTGTTCCAAGTTTCATAAGTTTTTATCTCAATATCTGAATACTTTTCAGCCCAAGCAGTCATAGCAGTTTTTTGGCTAGAACAATGAGGACAACCATCGCCCCAGAAGAAATAGATGACCACCTTTTTATCAGATTCAAAATCGGCTGATTCATTAAAGTAATCAGCATTAATTTCAGTTCCTGAATCATTGCTAGTATTAACCGAAGCTGTATCCCCCTCAGACTCAGTAATGTCTTGATTTAAGGTTTTTTCTAGTTCAGCTATTTCATAGGCTTGAGGAAAAAACTTTTTTCCATCTTTACTAATATAAGTATCAATTAATTCTCCGTTCCCTAAATCAATAGAGGCCTTATACAAATCAGTTTGTTCATCTTCTACAACTGAGACAATAGTAACAGGATACTCCGGATCCATAAAATTTTCATTAACAAATTTTTCAGTTTTAACTTTAGCTTCTTCGATACTAATAACATTATCTTTTTTTAAGCTACAAGCTGACAAAAAAACTAATGATAAAATTGTCGAAAATAAAATTGTTTTTTTAAACATATTTTTTTATTAATTAATAAATTAACTAAGAACTAATATAGCACAAAAAACTTCTTTGGTAAACATAATTACCCTCTAGTCCCATGGATTTTTTTATTCTTTTTTACAGAAACCCTTACCGGCGTTCCCACAAAGCCAAAGTTTTCTCTAATTCTATTCTCCAAAAAGCGTAAATATGATTTGTGTAAATCTTCTTGTGAGCCAATCCTTATTTCAAATCTAGGTGGATTAACCCATTTTTGCTTAAGACTATAAATTCTAGGATGCCTAACTCCCTTACCCTTAGAAGGTTTATGAATCTTAATCATTTTATTCAAAAACCTATCTAAGGCGGTTTCATTTATCTCCATTTTACGAGCTTCATCAATTGATAAAACTAAATCAAATATTTTTTTTGTTTTTTCTCCGGTTGCGGCTGAAACAAATAATATCGGCGCCCACAAAATAAAAGGAAATTGCATATTAATTTCTCTGGTCCATTTTT
The DNA here is from genome assembly GCA_964608425.1 of uncultured Gammaproteobacteria bacterium. GTDB lineage: Bacteria > Patescibacteriota > Patescibacteriia > Patescibacteriales > UBA12465. Next base: position 15,334 of record CAZSNN010000012.1, read on the forward strand.
TAGTATCACGATCTTCAATTAAATCCCATTTATTAGCTATTATTATAAAGCTTTTTCCCAGCTCGGTTATTTCTTCAACTAATTTAGAGTCTTGCTTGGTCATTGGATCATTAATATCAATAACCAATAAAACAATATCGGCTCTTCTTAATGTTTGCATTGATTTAATAATTCCATATTTTTCTAAACCTTTTGTTTTTTGACCTCTTTTACTAATTCCAGCAGTATCTATTATATTCAAAGCCTTATTCTTATAAACAAGTTCAGTATTTTGCGGCTCTCTAGTAGTGTGGGGCATATCGCTAACAATAACTCTCTCATACCCCAACAAAGAATTTAAAAGAGAAGACTTTCCAACATTAGGCTTGCCAATAATACATAGATTAATTTTTTCTTGCTCGTTTTCTTTTTTAGATTTTAAAAATTTGCCTTTATCTTTTTTGAAAAAATCAACTACTAGGTCTAGTAAATCCCCTGAGCCAGAGCCGGTAGTAGCCGAAATAAGCATAGGCTCTCCTAATGACAATTTATTAAATTGACTAGCCTCAAATCTTTGATTAAAACTATCTACTTTATTAACTACTAAAATTGTTTTATCTTGATAATTTCTCTTTTGTAAAAACTTAACAATATCTTTGTCCTCTGGCAAAATGCCAGCCTTACTATCAACCATGAAAAGAAGTAAATCAGCCTTATTAATTAGCTCATAAACTTGTTTTTGAGCCTTATTCTCAACTCTCTCTATCCCGGCTAAATCTTGATCAATTTTCCTCTTCAAATTTTCAGCGTCCATAACACCGGCAGTGTCCACTAATTGAAGATCAAAACCCCTCCAATTCAAAGTATTGGTATTAAAATCTCTAGTAGTATTCTCAATAGAAGAAATTATAGCTTGGTTTTGTTCAACCAAACGATTAAATAAAGTTGATTTTCCAACATTAGTTCTTCCAACTATTACAATTAACGGTATTTTTTTTTCCATAATATTAAATTATTAAAATTGAACCTTACTGGCACTCTCTCCTAATATAACCAAAAAATCAGGAACTTCACCGCCAGAGTTTCCAACATCATTTTTTATTTCTTCTGATAACCACTGAGGAACTTCAAACAAAACCTCAGCCTGTAAAACATCTTTCAAATATTTAAAAGCTTCATTTTTTTCACCATAAGAAAGATCGTAAATAGTGGATTGCTTAAAATCTCTTTGACTAGAATTACTAATTCTTAAAACTTCAAAATTCTTTTTTTCTAAGTCAATAGAAATCTGACTAGCCAATCCATTAATCCATGTTCCGTTTTTTATTTCAATTCTAGCTGATTGATTATTTTCACTTTGGATAGCTTCAATCTGATCGGTTGTAGGAAAAAAATTATTAACCAAGTATCGAATATCAGAAAAATCCCCTCCTTTTGGGCTAAGAATATAAGCACCAGCCTCACTACGACCAGCCACTAATAGACCATTGGGTCGATCATCTAAAACATAATTAGTAATATCATCGCTTTCAACATCCTTGAATATTTGCCAAATTTTTAAACCCTCCCAAACCTTAATATTAAACAAAACATGTTCATTTAATTCTGAAATTATTGAACTAATCATGTTTGGTTTTAATAAATTTTCGGCTGATAAAATTTTATTTTTAGCAGCTTGAATAATCTTCTGTTGTCTTTTAGCTCTAGCGAAATCTGATCCCTCAGCACCTAGGCCATATCTTGATCTAGCATATTTTAGAGCCAAACTACCATCCATAGTATGCCAACCTTTCTCAATATATAAATGCTCATAGCGAGAATAATAATCTTCATTGTCTTCATTCCCTAATATTGGATATCTATAATCTTCCAAAGTATTGTCAACATAAACATCAACTCCACCTAAATGATCTATGATATTAGTAAACCCTTCAAAATCAACTCTGAAATAATAATGTATAGGGATTTCCAATATATCGCTCAAAGCCTGAGAAATAGCCTCTCCTCCGCTATCCTTTTTTTTATTTTCAGCAAAAGCATTAATAGCATTAATTTTTTGCCAACCCATGCCCTCTACTGAAATCATTAAATCCCTAGGAATGGATAGCATCGCCACCTTACCTGTTGAAGGTTGCAAGCTAGCTAAGATAATAGTATCGGTTAGATATCCTCCATCATGTTTTTTTCCCCCCATGCCTAATAATAAAATATTAATTCTGTCCTGGCTTTCACCCTTTATTTTTTTATCAGAACTTTCTACTAATCCAACAATCTTACCAATCAAGGGAATTTTTCCAGCCCAGGATTCAGAAGCATCTCCGGAAATTAAAACGGTAGCTGTAAATAATATAAAAAAAGCCAAAATAAAACCACAGACCTTAGCTCTGGCCCTCATTTTTTTAGGTTTCTTCTCAAATAATTTTTGTCCAATCTCTTCCTCCATTTTTTGCTTAAAATCAATCATAAGTAAATAATAAAAATTCCAAATTAATTGGCTTGATTTCATTATAATTTAAAAATACCATTTTGGCAAACAAAAAAAATATGTTATAATAAAAGATGAAAAACCTGTTATTTATCAAGTTTTGGAACAATATTTTTCGGTTTTTGTTTTATCTATAGCCGTGGCTATAAATATAGAAACTGAGGCAAATTTATTTAGAAAAATATAAAAAGGAATTTTCTTTTTTACTAATTTTTTAAATAATCCTATGTAAATAGGAACTCGTGTCGAGTTTTGCCAAAATCTTGATAAATTTAGCAGGTTTTTTATTTTATAAATTACTAAGCAATGACAAAAAGGCCAGACTAGCAGTTTCACTTCTTAAAATATAATTATTCAATTTTACTATTTCTATTCTATTATCTTTAGCCAATATTAACTCTTCTGAGCTCCAGCCACCCTCGGGTCCAATAAAAATATTAATATTATCTTCTGTATTTTTTTTCTCCTTAAAACTTTTTATAAAATTATTTCCCGAAGAATCCCCCAAAAAAGAAAGACCTTTTAATTTTTTGAATGTATCCTTAAATTTTATAGGCTCGGAAATTTTAATCAAATCTTGACGACCACATTGCTCGCTAGCCTCAAGAGATATTTTGTTTAATCGATCTAAATTAATATTTTTCTTTTCGCTTCTCTCAGAAATTATAGGGACAATCTTGGTTACTCCTAGTTCTACTGCTTTTTGTATTACCCACTCCATTTTATCTTTTTTAATTAAAGATTGAAATAAAATAATTTCTCTATTTATTTTATTTTTTGTGATAACATCCTCTCGCCAAACCAAAACAATATCTTTATTAGTGATGCTCTCTATCTTATAAATTGCTTCTTTATTATTATAAAAAAAAGACAAAAAATTTCCCGTTTTCATTCTTAAAACATTTTTTATCTGATGAAAAATTGGGCCCTTCTTTAATTCAATTGTCTTTTCTCCAGAAAAATTTTCTAAATAAAACCTATTTAATCTCATAAAACTTAAATTATTCTACGGTCACAGATTTAGCTAAATTACGAGGTTGATCAACATTACAACCCCTTAAAACAGCAATATGATAAGCTAATAATTGCAAGGGGATAGTAGTCACCAAAGGACTCAGCATTTCATCAACCCGAGGAACCTCAATCACGTGGTCAGCTAATTCTTTTATTTTAATATCACCTTCACTAACAATGGCGATGATTTTTCCTTTTCTGGCCTTTATTTCACAAATATTGCTGATAACTTTCTCATAAATATTATCTTGAGGAGCTACTACAATAACTGGCATGTTTTCATCTATTAAAGCAATTGGCCCATGTTTCATCTCAGCCGCCGGATAACCCTCGGCATGAATATAGGAAATTTCTTTTAGCTTCAAGGCTCCTTCTAGGGCTACTGGGAAATTTATGCCTCGACCCAAAAATAAAAAATTGCTAACGTTTTGATATTCTTGAGCTATTTTATAAATTTCGTCATTAGTTTTTAAAGTTTTTTCAATTAACTTCGGGATGTTTTCTAATTCACTAAGCAGGATACTAGCCCTTTCCTTAGTGATAGTCCCTCTAATTTGAGCAACGGCTAAAGCCATTAGAGTTAATACGGAAACTTGGGCAGTAAAAGATTTAGTAGAGGCCACGCCAATTTCTGGACCAGCATGAGTATATGATCCAGCATGACTGGTTCGAGGAATAGAAGACCCTACTACATTACAAAGACCAAAAACAGTTGCTCCTTTTTCTTTGGTTATTTCCATAGCCGCTAAAGTATCAGCCGTCTCCCCACTTTGAGAAATGGCAATCACTAAATCATCTGGATAAATAATCGGATTACGATATCTAAATTCTGAAGCATATTCTACTTCAACTGGCAGGCGAGCAATTTCTTCAAATAAATAACGGCCAACTAATCCGGCGTGCCAACTTGTTCCGCACCCAATCATAATTAATCTTTTTATGGACTTAAGTTTATCGCTATAATCCTGCAGACTTCTCATCTCTACTGAAACATCTTTTAAATTTATTCTTCCTCTAATAGAATCAAAAACTGATTTAGGTTGCTCATTAATTTCTTTAATCATAAAATGAGGGAAGCCACCCTTTTCAATTTGTTCCAAATTTAATTCTAATTTTTCAATATAGGTATTTTTGGGAACATTATGGATTGTCTTAATATGAAGTTCTCCTTTTTCAATTATGGCAATCTCGCCATCTTTTAAATAAACCACATCTTTAGTATATTCTACAATTGGTGTAGCATCACTAGCTAAAAAATATTCACCTTTTTCCTGACCAACTCCGATAACTAAAGGACTTCCTTTGCGAGCAGCGATTAACTTGTCAGGATTGTTTTTATCAAGAACGACAATGGCATAAGCACCTACTACGTTATTTAAAGCTAAACGAACCGCTTCAGAAATATCAATTTTTTCATTTTTTTTAATATCTTCTATCAAGTGAGCTAATACTTCGGTATCAGTTTGGCTAACAAAATTATATCCCCTGGCAGCTAGCTCTTCTTTTAAGGTGCTATAATTTTCAATAATACCGTTATGAATTATAGCTAACTCCCCCGATTGGGAAATATGAGGATGCGCATTAACATCATTAGGCTCTCCATGAGTGGCCCATCTAGTGTGCGCAATTCCGATATGACCTTCAATATTATTTTTTTCTTGTAAAATTTTATTCTCTAAATCACTAACCTTTCCTTTGGTTTTATAAATATTCAAGCCCTCATTTAAGATTGCCACACCAGCGCTATCATAACCACGATATTCTAATCTTTTTAATCCTTTTATTAAAATAGGATAAACATTTTTTGGACCAATATATGAAACTATTCCGCACATATTTTTTTATTTAATAATAAAGATATTTTAATTATATTTTTCTACTATCATAGGCCCAATGTAAAACAGCTTGCCTTTGTCTGGGGCGACAATTTAAATCTCCTCGACGACAATTATTTATTATGGCAACTAAATGCCTTTTAATGGCTCGCCATCTTTTTATCTGTCTTCTGTCTTCATCAGACAATCTTCTGCCCATATAATAACGACAATACCACTGAAACCAGCCCCGAGGATCATCTTTATATATCCAACCTTTTTGTCGCCAAATTTTTAAAGACTGACTAGCCGAAACTGTAAAATAATTTAATTTAGGGTCGCTTCTTTGTGGAGACAATTTAGCTTTTTTAAACCAAGAAGCTGGAAATTCTTTTTGACAATCAGTCATATATTTTCCACCAAAAACACCTAAAGCCAGCATTTCGGAGGGGGTTAATTCTGGCTTAAAAAGAGGATCAAAATTTTTACCAATAGGTTCAACCAGGTAATATCTATAATTCTTCTGCATTTTGTCATTAACAATAACTAGTTTTTTCATATTTTATAATAATATTAACATGTTTTTTTCTTTTTTAAAATAGTCTACAAAAAAAGAAAAAGCCCAAAACTAATTAAATTTTGGGCTTTAAAAATATAAAAATTGATTTTATTAATTTCTTAATCTAATTTAAGATTATTTTTTCTCTCTAAAAAATCACTATTGGCTTGATAGATATC
>CAZSNN010000013.1:0-19083 GCA_964608425.1 uncultured Gammaproteobacteria bacterium
CGGCTTTATCAGGAATCTTGCAAGAATAGTGTCTAATGAAATGGGTACCTTCCATAGTGGTAAAAAAATAACAATTGACATTTCGGAGGACAAAATTAAAAAGATGATAGACATTAATGTCTCTGATCAGGGGTATGGAATCCCAATCGACCAACATAGCGGAGTATTTGAAAAACTCTTTAGAGCTGATAATATTAAAGAAAAAAATATTGAAGGAACTGGGCTGGGACTATATTTGGTAAAAATTATAGTTGAAAAAATTGGGGGATCCATTAGATTTGATTCTCAAGAGGGAATTGGTACAACTTTTCAAGTTTCTCTTCCCACTAATAAAAAAATAAAAGATAAAATTTAATTTATCCGTGAGCTAGCACCAAGCCCCAAATTTCCTGGGCTTGGTGCTTTTTTAATTCCTTGGCTATTTCATTTAAAGTTGTCCCAGTAGTGCAAACATCATCTATAATAATAATTTTTTTATTAGCCAGGCTTTTTCCGGTCCACTTAAAACAATCTTTTAAATTGACTAATCTTTCCTCTCTATTTAATTTGACTTGAGGCTTTTGGTGCTTTACTCTTTTTAATTCTTTCAGTAATTCTAAATTAAGTCTTTTGGCAATATTTTGAGCTAATAATTCGCTTTGATTAAATCCTCTCCAGCGAAGTCTTTTGTTGGAGAGTGGTACGGGAAGTAAGGAAAATTCTTTTAGATTAATGTTTTTATCATCAGTATTATTTTTAGGAAGGATTGGATTTCTTATTATTTGTTCTTTTAGAAAATTAATTAAAAAAAGACTTAAGGGGAGAGCTAGGTCTTTTATGAAATTATATTTATAAAACTTTATTAAATTAGCTAGGTTTTTGTCTTGAAGATGGCCCACTACTAATACCCCTTTAATCTCAAAGTCTTTTTGGCAATTTTTGCAGAACTCTCCTAGTGCGCTATCAGCTCCACATTTTAGACAGCTTGGTTTCTTGTTTTGTAGTTTTTTAAAACAATTAAAACAAAGATAGCTTTCGTTATCTTTCTGACAAATTAAACATTTTTTAGGAAATAAAAAATCTAGCCAAATATTTATGGTTTTGATTAACATACTATTAAATTAGAGTTAGGCTTTTTATTTCTAAAAGATTGAAGTTGAAGTTATTGAAGTTGAATTTTATGAATTCCGCCGTTAACATTATCATTAAAAAATAAGGTTTTTTGGTCTTGGCTGACGGTAATACTAGAAACATTATAAGCTCGGTCGGGGATAGCGATTAATTCTTTTTGTCCTGTTTGTATATTTATTTTGTACAGATTGTCATTACTGTTTTTAGCTATTTCTGAATTTAATCCCGATCCTTTTGGTAGGCTGGTTGGGACAGCACAATATACTTCTGTATCACTGGCAAAAGTACATTTTTCTACCCAAGTTTCAATATTTAAATCAGTTCGATTTACTCCAATATTATCACCTTGAGCATTTACTATCCAAAGATTTGGTTTTAGATCGTTTTTAGGAGAGGAAACACTGTATAATAATTTGTCTCCGGTTTGTGACCATGATCCGCTAAAATTCCAACCCTCTACTACAGTGGATTTAAAATTTTCATCATTTAAGCCAACAAAGAAAACTTCTCGACGATTAAAATCGACTCCTTCGGTATACATAGCTACGGCTTGATTATTAGGAGACCAAGATGGAATAACGTTTTTATCATTTTCGCCAATAAATTCTAAAGCCCGACTTTGTGAGCCGTCACTATTACTAACTATTAGCCAGCGATTATCGGGGTCTATTCCTAGACTTTTGTTTATTAATTTATTACTGTCAGTTGAAAAAGAGAAATCTTCCCAATGCTTTGGTAGAGTAACTTGCTTTTCGGTTGAAAAATCATAAACAATTTTATTGCCATCGGGATATTCTAAAACAGCTTTAGTTTTATTGGGGGCCCATTCAACATCTTTGACATTATGAAAAACCTTATTGCTTAAAGGAATTAAGTCTCCATTATCGTTAACTAAATAGAATTTGCCATCGGATTGATTATAGAATTGAATTGAGCTTCCATCTCGACTAATAGTTGGGTTTGAGGTTCCAGAAGATACTAGGGTAGTAGTTTTGGTTATTCCACCAATAGCTACATTAGAAACTCGAAATTCTTCTTGCTGAGTGGTCGATTGAGGCCTTGTTTGTGGAGTATCAGGTGAAATTATAATAGAGGAAGTTCCAGTGGGATCAATTATTTGGCCAGATCCGTCTGGTGAGATTGGCAGGCCAGATCCAGTGCTAGTGCTTGTCCCTGGTGTTGGAATTTCGGTAATAATTTCTTTCTTAAAAAAGGCTGTCCAGATGAAATAAGCCATCAAAATTATGAAGGCCAGGAATCCTAAAATTAAAAGTATTTTTTTAAATTTGCTCTTTTCCATTTTTTTAAAATTATGCTATAATTATATTATAAATTAAAAGGTTTAATTTTTTATTTTTAAGTCTAGTTTTAATATACCATATTTAATCAAACCTTTCAATCTCGTTTTTAATTACTATTAAATTATTACAAATATATGGGCTTGTTTTCTTCTAACACTAATAATTATTTAGGCATAGATATTGGTGATTCTTCTATCAAGATGGTAGAACTTAAAAAAAGGGGTAAAAAAATTGATTTAGTAAATTATGGTTTTACTGATTTTATTCCAAATTTTAAATTTTCCTCCTCGGACGATATTGACTATTTAGCTAAGGCTATTGTTAAATTGAAAAACGAATTAGGAATTAAAACCAGCAAAGCGACTGTTTCTCTGCCTAGTTTTTCGGTTTTTTCTTCGGTTATTAATATTAATAATTATGACAAGAAAAGACTTAATGAGAGAATTGTTGAAGAAGCTAAAAAAGTAATTCCTCTTCCAGTTGAAGAAATGGTTTTGGATTGGAAAGTGATTTCTCAAAAAAATAATGGAAATGGCAATAATAATGGAATTAAGGTTTTTATGACCGGATCGCCAAAAAAATTAATTAAAAAATATATTGATGTTTTTAAAAAGGCTAATATTTTTCTATCTAATTTGGAAACTGAAACATTTTCCTTAATTCGTTCTTTATTAGGAAACGATCCCGCCACTGTAATGTTGATAGAGCTGGGAGGCACTAGTACTAATTTTTCTATTGTTAGAAAAAGTATTCCTTTTCTAAATCGTAGCATCAATATTTCTGGCCAAACCATCACTAATCAAATTAGTGAAAAAATGGGGGTTGATAAAGAACAGGCCGAGCAATTTAAATTTGATTTGTCTTTGTCTAGCGAAGAGAAAAATGGTCAAATGCCTAAGATTGTTATTGAATCAGTTGAGCCTATTGTAACGGAAATAAAATATATGTTAGGTCTATTTTCTGGTGGTAATGGAGATAAGATTGAGAAAATAGTTTTGTCAGGTGGTGGTAGTTTATTGTTTAATTTTGCTCAGTACTTAGAGAGTCAAATGAATATTAAAGTTGTTATTGGAGATCCTTGGTTTAGAGTTTCTTGTCCAGTCGAGCTAAAGCCAGTCTTAGATGAGGTTGGCCCTAAATTATCAGTGGCTGTTGGCCTAGCCCTAAGAGGTATTGAATAAATTAATATATCTTTATGTTTAATAAAAAAAATAACAATCTAGAAGTTTTAGAAACCGATTTATTGCGAGATGAGATTGATATTGAATTTGATTATAAAAAGGATTTAACCCCCGGACTTATTTTATTAGGGGTGGCTCTTTTTATTATAATAGAGTCTTTTATTTTTTTAGTTTTATGGGAAAAGAAAATTGAATTAAAAAATTCTCATTATCTGGAAAATGAAATTACTTTAGTTCGGTCGGAGATAGCAGATTTAAACGAGCAATATGGTCGCTCTACTCAGTTTAGAAGTCAATTGTCCGTAGTTAATGAGGCTTTTTCTCGTCATATTTATTGGACAAATTTATTTAATTTTTTAGAAACAAATACTTTAAAGAATAATATTTATTATCAAAAATTTTCTGGAGACATTTCCGGAAAATATATTTTACCGACCACCAGTAACGATGTTAGGGCTATAAGCTTTCAGTCTAAACATTTTTCTCTGAGCCCTTTAGTTTCTAATGTTTCCGTCGAAGGAGAAGAAATTATTAACAATGAAAGTACTGGGAGGACCTCGATCAATTTTAATTTGAATTTGGATTTAGATAATAAAATTTTTAATTAATATTTTATGATAAAACTAAAAAAAGAATTAAATAATAATATTTCGGGGCCCAAGAAAGAAGTAAATTTAAAGCAAAGAAGGATGAACAACAAAATTAATAGTTTTTTAAATTCTTACTTTAAATTTGCTGTAATTGCTTTAGTGATTATTTTCTTTGTAGCTTCAGTGAATTACATTATTATCCCAAGATTTAAAAAGGTGTCGGTATCTTCGGAAGAAGTTTTGCAGAAAAAGAAGGCAGAATTTTTGAAAGAGTATAATTCTCTGCAGAATTATAAAAAAATAATTTCTGGTTTTTCTCAAATTAACCAGGAGGATATTTATAAGATTGAAAAAATGATACCAAATCGTTATTCTCGAGAAGATTTATTTATAGAAATGACTTATTTTTTATTGGAAAATAATTTTAAAACTGATTTAGTGAAGGTTAGCGATCCCTTGGAGGCAGTTCCTACTGAAAAAAACGATGCTCAGGGCAGAAGAATCGTCAACAATAATGCTGATTTACCGGGATATTATAATTATGCCACCTCTTTGCCAGTTGGAGTTGGTTCTTGGTTAATAGAGATTGAATTAAGTAACGTCAATTATCAGTCCCTAAAGCAGTTTTTAAATATTATAGAAAACAATTTAAGGATAATGGACATTTATTCTTTGGATTTTAATCCTCAGGAGCAATCCGTCAAGGCTAAAATTATAACTTATTATAAAAAAAATTAATTTTATTATATGGACAAGATTTACAAAATTACTTTGGTGTGTTTATTGATTATATTATTTTTAGCTAATATTATCTTTTTTGTTTATGATGGAAAATTTGTTTCTTATTTTGAAACTAAAGACGACATTGAGACAGCTCAAAATATTTTGAACACCTCTGGTGCTAATAATTTAGAGGAAGAGCTTGGATTTTTTAATTTAGCTATTTTAGAAAATGAAAAATATCAAAATTTAAAAGATTTTAAATTTGATTTTGATGATTTTTCTTTACCGGGTGATACTGGCACAGAAGAAGTTCCTGGTCAGGAGCAGGGTGGTAATCAGCCCGAGAAGGATCCAGAATTTGAGGTTGGTAACCCCAATCCCTTTTCTCCTTCGTTTTAAAAGCAATTGAAAAAATAATTTATGATAAATAATTCTAATCTTTTTGATTTAATAAGAGAGAGAAAATTGGTTGAGCCTGATGTTATTATCAAAATAGAAAAAAAAATTGAGGAAGACAAAAAATTTAATTTTGAGGATTTTTTAATTAAGGAAAAGATAATTGGACCAGAAAAATTAACCGAGCTTAAATCAGAAATATATAATTTGCCTTATAAAAACTTAGTTGACGTTGAAGTTCCCAAGGATACTCTAAAATTTATTTCTGAAAATATTGCTCAGAATTATTTAGCTATTTGTTTTCAATTAAGTGATGTCCAGGCTGAGGTTGGTTTAGTAAAACCAAATTTAAAGGCTATGGAGGCCATTAATTTTTTATCTCAACAAAGAAACATTAATGTAAAATATCACATAATTTCAAAGATAAGCTTCAACACCGCTTTTAAACAATACAAAGAAATGGAAGAGGAAATTTCTTCAGCCTTGGAGAAGAAGTCCCAGGAAGAGGGAATTGATTTATTACAATTAAAAAAAGAAGATGAGGAAAATATTTTGAATATTGAAGATGCTAATAGCGCTCCGGTCGCCAAGATTGTTTCAGTAATTATTAAGAATGCTATTGATAGTCGGGCGAGTGATATCCATATTGAGCCCTATGAAAATGAAAGCCGAGTGCGTTATCGAATTGATGGTATTTTAAAAAATGCTTTATTTCTTCCAAAAAATATCCATAATGCCGTTGTAGCTAGAATTAAAGTTTTGGCTAAAATGAAATTGGATGAAATGAGAATTCCACAAGACGGTAGAATAGTTTTAATTTTTGATGGTCGTGAAATTGATTTTCGTATTTCAACCTTACCAATTGGCAGTGGTTTAGAAAAAGCTGTTTTACGTATTTTAGATACCGTTAAAGGTATTATTACTTTAGAGCAATTGGGTTTTAATAATCATGTACTAAGTGTTTTTAAGAGAAATATAAAAAAAATTAATGGAATTATTTTATCAACTGGACCAACTGGTAGTGGTAAAACAACTACATTATATTCAATTATTAATATTTTGAATAAAGAAGGGGTCAATATTTCCACCTTAGAGGATCCAATCGAATATCAAATCAAAGGAATTAATCAATCCCAAATTCGTCCTAAAATTGGTTATTCATTTGCCACTGGTCTTCGTTCTTTGGTTCGTCAAGACCCGGATATTATTATGGTGGGAGAAATTCGTGATGAAGAGACAGCGGAATTGTCAGTTCATGCTGGATTAACTGGGCATCTTGTTTTATCAACTCTCCATACCAATGATGCCTTGAGCACTATTTTTCGTTTGATTGATATGAAAGTTGAACCGATTTTATTGGTTTCAATTTTGCGCATGATAATTTCTCAGAGATTAGCTCGTCGTCTTTGCCCTCATTGTAAGAAAGAAGTTGAAGCGGAATATAAAAATAAATTTATGATAACGGCCAAGGATGGTTTAAAAGATTTATCTCCAGAGAGAATCTTGTTAGAGATCCCAGAAATAAAAGATGTTAATGAGATTGATAACTTAAAAATTTATCAACCAGTAGGTTGTCAGCGTTGTCAGGGGACGGGATATTTAGAGAGAGTGGCGGTGGGAGAGGCTATTGAAATTAATGATAATTTAAAAGCTCTTATAATCAACGATTTAAATAATTTAACAATTGAAAAAGTTAAGCAAGGCCAAGAATTTGTTTCTATTGAACAAGATGGTTTTTTTAAAGTTTTACGAGGCATAACAAATTTAGAAGAAGTCTTGCGGGTTATCGAAGTTTAATTTTTATTTTAATAATTTTTATTTATGGCAATTTTTAATTATAAAGCAAAAAACAGATTAGGAAAAATAAAAAGGGGTAGGGCTATTGCTGTTAATGAGGCAGTGGCTATAAAAAATCTGTCCAGAAGAGGGTTGGAGGTTAGTTTTATTAAAGATGCTTCTAAATCAATTGATCATAAATTTCTTTTTTTATTGAATCCTATTAAAAGTAGGGATTTGGTTATTTTTTCTAGACAATTCTCTATTATGGTGTCAGCCGGAGTTCCTGTGGCCGAGGCCCTAATAACTATCGTTGATCAAACAGAAAATCTTAAATTCAGAGATATCTTATCTAAAGTAGCCTACGATGTTGATAATGGTGATTTATTGTCCAATGCTCTAAAAAAACATCCTCGGACCTTCTCCGATTTTTACTGCAATATGGTTAAGGCTGGTGAAACTTCAGGAAAATTAGATGAGGTTTTAAATTATTTAGCCGAAGAGATTGAAAAAGATTATGATTTAACAAAAAGATTTAAAGGAGCTTTAATTTATCCTTTATTTGTTATTTCTGGGTTGGTGTCCGTGGGTTTTATTTTTATGTTTTTTGTTTTACCAGAGCTGACTAAAATATTGCAAGAAACTGGTGGAACATTACCGTTAGCTACTAGGATAGTGATTGGGTCCATTGAGTTTTTAAAAAATTATTTTATTGCTTTTTTGTTTATCTTGGTAGTCGCTATTATTTTTTCTCGAGTATTTTTTAAAACTGGTTTGGGTAAAAAAACTAGAGATATTTTTTTATTAAGACTTCCGGTTATCGGTAAAATTTTGCAATTAGTTTATTTGGTTAGGTTTTCCAGGTCTTTGGGTATCTTATTAAAAGGAGGGATTCCTATTACTAAAAGTTTAGATATTGTTAGAGATATCGTTAAAAATACTGTTTATAAAGATATTATTAAAAAAACAATTGAAGAGGTGGAAGAGGGTGGATCAATAGTAGGAGTTTTAGAAAGTAGTGAATATGTGCCTAAAATGATTCCACAAATGATGGCGGTGGGCGAAGATACTGGTCGGCTAGATGAAGTTCTAGATGAAGTAGCTAAATTTTATGATAAGGATGTTAGCAATAAACTGGGAAATTTAAACGTTATTTTGGAGCCAGTCATTATGGTTATTATGGGTATTGGTGTTGGTATTATGGTGGCTGCTATTATTTTACCAATGTATAATTTAGCTGGACAACTTTAGTTTTAAGATAATAACAATGAAAATAATAGATTTACAGAAAGAAAAATTTTCGGAATTACTAGCCGATTTTTTAAAATTAGGCGAGTCTTTTGAATTTGCTAATTCTCCTAGTTTTTTGCAATCAATCTATTGGCAGGAGATTCAAGAAAAGAATAACCAAAAAGTATTTTTAAAAGGAATTGAGTCTAATGGAAAAATTATTGGATGTTTTTTGGCTATTTCTAAAAATATTTTTAAGAAATATAGTTATTGGTATATTCCTCGCGGGCCTGTCTTTTTTCGATCAGAGCCAGATCCAAAAATTTGGTCTGAGTTCTTTAATAGTTTTAAAAAATATTGTCGAGACAATAAAATTATTTTTTTTCGGCTAGAGCCTCTTAATAAGAGTTTTGCGGAATTATTAAAAAATGATAAAAATATTTTTAAAACTAAAGATATTCAACCGAAAGAAACTTCTTTTTTAAATTTGAGCCATTCTTTAGAGATTTTATTAAAAAATATGGCTCAAAAAACTCGTTATAATATTAAGTTAGCTGAAAAAAAGAGAGTGCAGATTTTTGATATTGGTTTAGACGGTTTTGATAATTTTTGGAAATTAATCTCTCTGACTTCTAATCGTGATAAATTCTTTATTCATAGTAAAAATTATTATTTAAATTTATTAAGTGGTAATGATGATTTTATTAAGTTATTCGAGGCTCGAGTAGATGACAAGGTTTTGGCCTCTGGGATTTTTTCTTTTTATCAGGACACAGCTTCGTATTTACATGGAGCTTCCAGTAATGAAATGAGAAATTTTATGGCTCCGTATTTACTTCAATGGGAGATAATTAAAAAAGCTAAGCAAGAAGGCTATAGATACTATGATTTTTATGGAGTTTCTGATAAAAAATGGCCTGGAGTCACCAGATTTAAAAAGGGCTTTGGAGGTCAAAATTATCTATTTTTGGGAACTTTTGATTATGTTTTTAATAAGTGTATTTATTCCTGGTATAATATTTTTCGATTTTTAAATAGATTATTAAGATTTTAATTATGATAGAAATAAATAATTTAACTAAACAATCTATTAATAAGGCTAGAATTAATAAAATAGCCAAAGCTTTTTTTAAAAAATATAAAATAAAAGAAGATATGGTTGTTTCCCTGGCTATTATTGGAGACACTAAAATGAAGCAGATTAATTCTGTTTATCGCGGGCAAAATAAACCAACTGACGTTTTGTCTTTCCCCGATTTGATGGAAATAATTATAAATATTCATCAAATCAAGCGTCAGGCTAAAGAGTTCCAGAAAAAACTTTCCGATGAATTTGATTTTATTTTAGTTCATGGTCTATTACATTTAATCGGACTTGATGACAATACTGAAAAGAAAAGGTTGGAGATGATAGAATTGGGTGAAAATTTTTTGCTTAATTTAAAATAATTTATGAGCAATCAAATTAGAAGTAAAAAAGGGTTTACTTTGGTAGAATTGATGGTCAGCTTGTCAATTATTATTGTTTTGGTTTCTTTGGTGGTAATAAATTATAATATTGGCTTTAGTGAAAATAATTTAACTAATGCTCAGTCTATATCTTATCAAAATATTCGTTTAGCTCAGAGTTATGCTTTGTCATATAGATCTTACGACGATGTTTCGCCAAGCTATTGGGGGGTATATTTTGAACAGGGAACCTCGTCCATTATTCTTTTTGCTGATTTAAACGGAAATTATAGCTATGATGACGGTGAAGCCGATATTCTTTTGGGGGGAAAGACAATAGCCTTGCCCCAGGATATTATAATTGATTATATTAGTTGGAGTAGTTCTGGATTAAATGTTTTATTTGAGTTTGGTAGTGGGAGGATATTGACTTATAGTTCGGATATCGGATCTCCAGATCTTAATTATTGGCAGATAGAATTAAAAGATGAGCATTACGATATCGGAAAGATGATAAGCCTTAGTGCCTTGGGTCAGCTTGATACTCGAGATTGCTCTTGTGATAATATTGATAAATATTGTTGCAATTTTTGTGTCAGTAAAGATAATTGTATAGATATTGAAACGCCTTAATTTTTTAATATGATTAAAAATAGTTTTAAAAAAAACAATAAAAGAGGATTCACTTTAATGGAGGTGGTTATTATTTTATTTATTTCTACGGTTGGAGTAGCGGCTTCATTATCACTGGCCTTGAAAAGTGCTTATTTTCAAAGCGTCCAGAAAGATTTATTAGGGGTGGTTTTCTTGACTAATGAAGGTTTGGAATTAATGACTAATTTTAGGGATACCAATATGATTATTGGTAATGATTATGATGATTGGACTGGATTTGGTTCAGCTGGTGTTGGGGAAAATTTTTATAAAGTAGATTATTATACCTTATTGGCAACCTCTACTGAAGATATTGATAGCTCAGCTTTGCAACAAGATGAAATTGGTTTTTATGTTCATAATACTTCGACCGATTCAATCTTTAAGAGAATGATTACCACCAGGGCCGAAACCAGCGCTAGCACTACTATAGAGTCTTGGATAAAATGGAGTCGTCGAGGAGAAGATTATAATTATAAATTAGAAACAGTTTTATATGATTTGTCTTTCTAAAAAAAACAAAAAAGCAGGATTTACTTTAATGGAGATAATAATTTCGATTTCTATTTTAGCTATTATTATTTTGGGAATTAATAGAATTTATTTTAGTATTTTAGAGAATCAAAGATCGACTATGGCACAGAATTTTGTTCATTCCGATATAGAATATTTTTTGAGACTAGCTTCTAATAATATCAAGTTAGCTCAAAAAAGTGATGGATCAATGTGTTCTGTTCCTTTGGATAAGTTTTTTATTTTATCGGGTGATGATAATATCTTTTTTTCTAAGAATGATGTTTGTTGGGGTTTTTATTTAAGCACTAATGATGAGGGGAATGGAGAAATCCGTTTCTATAATTCTGATCCAGTTTTGACTGACGAGGCCCTAACATCATCTAATGTTAATGTTTTAGATTTGTCTTTTGCCATTGAGGATAATATTTCTACTGGACAACCAATTGTAACAATTCTAGTTAAAGCTTCTTCAAAAGATGACCCTGATAATTATATTTATGCTCAGACTAGTGTTTCTATAAATTATTAAATTAAAATATGAAATTGATTATTAAAAAAATTAATAATAAGAAGGGCAGTGCTTTATTAATAGTGATGTTAATATTTTTTACTATTTTTATTTTAGCCTTTGCTTCTGGTTATTCAGTTTTTTTGAATATTTTTAAATCCTCGGATGTTTCTGATAATATGAGGGCATATTACGCTGCTAAGGCTGGAGTAGAGAGATCTTATTATGAGGCTATAAAAAATAATTATAATTTTTATGATAATTGTATAGACAATATTTTTACTGAAACGCTAGGGAATAATTCCTCTTATGAAATAAATTGTGTTGATGAGGGAGCCTTTTCTTTTTATTCTGTTGGTAAATATAAAAAAAGTCAGGTGGCTTTAAAGATAGATTGTATTAATATTAATGATGAGTGTCAGGCAAATTGTTTGCAAGGATCTTTATGTGGGGGAGGAAAACTTTTGTATCATAATAGTTTTAAATTTGTAGTTAGTCCTTCTGGTTGCAAGGCCACGGCTGATTCTTGCGATAATGATTTTTTAATTGATGATAATATCGATGTGGCCTGGGAAAATCCCAATTCCGCTTCTTTTTCAGGAGCCTCGAGTACTTCTTATGGATTAGAAAATATTTTGGTTTTAGATCCTCAAGTTAATATTCAATTTGAAGCAGCTAAGTATTGTGATGATTTAGTCATCAATGGTTTTGATGATTGGTATTTACCAGCTGTAGATGAAATAGAAGCTATCGGTCAGACTCCGGCTTATTATTTTTTTAATTTTCCTGTAGATGATAAATATTGGTCATCTACGGAAAGCTCGGCTACTTCTACTGACGCTTTTTTATTAATAACTAGTGTTGGAGAGATTTCGGAAAATGTAAAAGATTTTCCATATAAAGTTCGTTGTATTAGAAAATTTTAATTTTATGGATAAAAATAGGGAGTTAGTAAAAAAAAGAATAGAAAAATTAAAAGCAGAGATAAATATACATCGCTATAATTATCATGTTTTAGACAAAGAAAGTATTAGTGAATCAGCCTTGGATAGCTTGAAAAATGAGCTTTTTAAATTAGAGCTCCAATATCCTGAGTTTATTACCCTAGATTCTCCAACTCAGAGAATTGGTGGAGAGCCAATTGATAAGTTTGTAAAATCTACCCATTTTAGTCCAATGCTTTCTTTATTTGATGCTTTTTCTGAGGATGATATGTTTTCCTGGCAAGAACGTTTGGGCCGTTTTTTAATAGGTGATAAGGTTAATTTTATTCCTGAGTGGCAATATTATTGTGAATTAAAGATGGATGGTTTGGCGGTTAATTTAAAATATCAAAAAGGTAAATTAATAGAGGGGGCTAGTCGAGGAGATGGCAAGACTGGAGAAAATATTACTTCTAATATTAAAACAATTGAGACTATTCCTTTGCAGTTCATTATTCCCAATAAAAAAGATTTAGATAATATTGGGCTAAATGGGTTGGAGATACTTAACGCTATTGAATCTGGGTGGGTTGAGGTCCGAGGCGAAGCTATTATGACTAAAAAGAGATTGGCGGAGTTAAATGTTAAATATCAGTCTGAAAATAAGCCTCTTTTGTCTAATACTAGAAATGGAGCGGCTGGTTCTCTGCGTCAATTAAATCCTAAATTATCGGCCGAGAGAAAATTGCAATTTTATGCTTATGACATTCTTTTCTATCAAGATAATAAAAGAATAAATATTACTAAAACCAGAGAGCAGGCTGATAAATTAGCTAAGTTTTTAGGCTTTAAAATAATTAGACATAATTCTTTAAAGAAAAATTTGTCAGAAGTTTTTGAATTTCATAAATATTGGGAGAAAAATAAAGATAAATTAGATTTTAATATTGATGGAGTAGTAGTTAAAATAAATGAATTAAGTTGGTGGGAAACTTTAGGTATAATTGGAAAAGCTCCACGTTATGCTATGGCCTATAAATTTTCAGCCGAACAGGGAACTACAGTGATCAAAAAAGTTGTCTGGCAGGTTGGTAGAACTGGGATTTTAACTCCAACGGCTATTTTGGAGCCAGTTAAATTGGCTGGAGCTACAATTAGTCGGGCTACCTTGCATAATATGGATGAAATTGATCGTTTAGATGTTAAAATTGGTGACACAGTAATTATGGAGAGAGCTGGAGATGTAATTCCTAAAGTTGTTTCAGTTTTAAAAAACTTAAGAACTGGTGTTGAGCAAAAAATTAGTACACCAAAAAAATGCCCTATTTGTGAAAGTTCAGTTATTAAGGAGGGCGAAGAGGTGGCCTATCGTTGCTCTAATTCTCGTTGTTATGCTGTTAATATGAGACAGATTATTCATTTTGTTTCTAAAAATGCTTTAGATATTGAAAATTTAGGGCCTAAGGTAGTAGAGCAATTATTAAATGAAGGATTAATTTCAGATATAGCTGATCTATATAGCATTAAAAAGGAGGATTTATTAAATCTAGAAAGATTCGCCGAAAAATCAGCCGAAAATCTAATTGAATCAATTAATTCTCGTCGTCAAATAGAGTTAGGAAGATTTATTTACGCTCTAGGAATTCGACATATTGGAGAAGAGTCGGCTCAATCTTTGGCTGAATATTTACAGCCCTTGCTTAAAAAAAATATTAAAAAAGGGATTATTTTGGTAAATAATTTAGTTGAAGCTGTCTCCGCCTTAGATTTAGAAAAGATTTCTTCCATTGAAGATTTTGGACCAATTGTTTCTAAAAGTATTTATGATTATTTTCGAGATGAGCATAATTTAAAAATTTTAAATAAATTAATTAATTCCAGTATTGAATTGAGGGTTTTAAATCCTTTAGCCCAGATTGGTGGTGTAAAATCCAATATTTTTGGAAAAACTTTTGTGCTAACGGGAACGCTCCAAGGTTTGACAAGAGACCGAGCAAAAGCTAAAATAAAAGAACTTGGAGGCAAGGTTTTGCCTTCTGTTAGCAAGAAATTAGATTATTTGGTGGTCGGAGATGATCCGGGTAGTAAATTCACCAAAGCTAAAGAATTGGGGGTAAAAATTTTAGATGAAAAAGATTTTTTAGAAATTATAAAATAATATTATGTCCTTAACCAAGGAAGAGATTAAAAAAATAGCCGAATTAGCCAGATTAGAATTAAATGACGTGGAGATTTCTAAATACCAAGAACAATTAGGTTCTGTTTTGGATTATATTGATATGCTAAAAGAAGCCGAATGTTCTGATTTAGATATTTTAGGTTTAGATTCGGAAGATAATTGCAATAGAACTAGAGAAGATTATTCAGAGAATTGGCCTAAAGATGAGGTTAAAATTGCCTTAGACCAAGTTAATGAGAGAGAAGATGATCAAATCAAAGTTAATAGGGTTATGTAATTAATTATTGTTATTCATGAATTTAAGCAATATTACAATTAAAGAAGCTCGAAAATTATTGGATAATGGAAAATTAACTTCTTTAGAGTTGACTGACTTTTTTTTACAAAGAATTTCCGACTTAGATGAAAATTTAAAAACTTGTATTAGTGTTTTTTTTGATTCTGCTCGAGAAGATGCTAAAGAAGCTGATAAAAGAATAGCTCAAGGAGAAAAAGGAGATTTGTTAGGTATTCCATACTTGCTTAAAGATATTATTCTAACCAAAGGAAAAAAGACTACAGCTGCCTCTAAGATGTTAGAGAATTATATTGCTCCTTATGATGCTACGGTTGTTAAAAAATTAAATCAAGCTGGAGCTGTTTTATTAGGAAAAACTAATTTAGATGAATTTGCTCACGGAGCTTCTACTGAAAATTCAGCTTTCTTTATTACTAAAAATCCTTGGGACATTACTAGGGTGCCAGGTGGTAGTTCTGGTGGTTCCTCAGCGGCTGTGGCAGCAGACTTATGTATGTTTGCTTTAGGAAGTGATACTGGTGGCTCTATTCGTCAACCAGCTAGTTTTTGTGGGGTAACTGGTTTAAAGCCTAGCTACGGACGAGTTTCTCGTTTTGGTTTAATGGCCATGACTTCTTCAACTGATGTGATTGGTCCACTAACTAAAAATATTGAAGACGCTGCTATTGTTTTAAAAGTTATTGCTGGAGAGGACAAATTTGATTTAACTAGTAGTCAGAATATTGTTGAAGATTATTTAAAAAATATTGATAAGCCGATTAAAGGATTAAAAATTGGAGTAGTTAGAGAATTTTTATCAGCTGAATTAGAGGAGGGGGTCCATTCGGGAATTTTAGAGGCTATTGAAGTTTTTAAGAAATTAGGGGCTGAAATAATTGATATTTCTTTACCTTATAATAAATACTCTATTCCGGTTTATTATATAATAACTCCTTCAGAATTGAGCGCTAATTTGGCTAGACTAGATGGAATTCGTTATGGCTATTCTTTAAAATTTAATCCGAAAGGGCAGTCGGTGGAAAATATTAACGAGATATATGCAAAAAATAGAGGAGAGTCATTTGGTCCAGAGGCCAAGCGTCGTATTATGTTAGGAACTTATGTTTTGAGTTCAGGTTATTATGATGCTTATTATAAAAAAGCGATGGCTGTTAAAGAAAAAATAAAACAAGAATTTAAAAATGTTTTTAATCAAGTAGATTTAATAATCACCCCAACTTCACCTCATACTGCTTTTAAAATTGGTCAGCAAGTTAATGACCCCTTAAAAATGTATTTAGAAGATATTTTTGTTACTGGCCCTTCCTTGGTTGGTCTTCCAGCTATTTCTATTCCGGCCGGATTTTCTAAAGGGTTACCTTTTGGCTTACAAATTATTGCTAATAAATTTGAAGAGAATAAGATTTTTCAAGCTGGATTTAATTATCAAAAAGAAACTGATTGGCATAAAAAATTTCCTAATATTTAATTTAAATATAAAAATATGAGTAAAACAAAAAAATTATTAATAAGCTTGAGTATTTTTGCTTTAGTGATTGTTTCGATGTGGGTATTTTTTGGTGATAAAATTTGGCCATCTCAAAATGAAGCTAATGATTTAATAAAAAATAATCAAGAAAATATTGTTAATAGCTCGGGCGAAGTACTAGAAGTTAGAGGAATCGATAATTCGGATATAGCTATTGGTCAAGGGAATTTAGAAATAATTATTTATGAAGATTTATCTGACTTTTATTCAGTTAAGTTTAATAGAACCTTAGAAGCTATTAAAGAAAATTTTTCCGATCAGGTAATTATTGTTTTTCGTCCCTATGCTAATAAAATGTTTTCTTTGTCCTATCCAACTAATTCTTTAATAGAATGTGCCAAGGAGCAAAATAAGTTTTTTGAAGCTCGAGAATTGATTTTACAGAAAGTTGATCAAGATATTTTAAATGAAGATGATTTTTTAAGTTATGGGGAAGAGTTGAATCTTAATACAGAAGACTTAAAGCAATGCTTGTTAAATGATAAATATATTTCTAAAATTGAAAAATCTAGTAAAGAAGCTGAAAGTTTTGGAGTTTATGGTTCTCCGGCAATTTTTGTTGATAAGCAATTAATAGTAGGTGCTAGAGATTTTGAAAATGTTATTAACGGTGGGGGAGAAGAATTGTTAGGAATGAAAAATATTATTAATGAGAAATTAGGTAATTCAGAGAATAATGATAATATGGTCTTTTGTACTATGGATGCTAAAATGTGCCCAGATGGATCTTTTGTGGGGCGAGATGGTAGTAATAATTGTGAGTTTTTCCCCTGTCCTAATGAATAAAATATTGGCTAAGGCCAATCTTGGAGGGTTCGCATAGTGGTCTAGTGCGCTCGCTTGGAAAGCGAGTAAACCTTAACCGGTTTCAGGAGTTCGAATCTCCTATCCTCCGCCAAGAATATTTAGTATCGGAAGACTCGAGTGCCTTGATTTTATTGAGGTTTCTGAGATGCTAAAATCGTCAAAAGTTCGAACCTTTAAGGGATTCGAACTTTTTTGTTTTTTAGCTAGTTTTGTGGTAATATTCGTAATGGATTTTATATTTATTAATTTAAATGATGAAGAATAAAAATGGACCAAAACATAGAGTCTATGCTCTTGTTATAGGCCAGGTTTTGAAAACTGGCAAACTTTTTGATTGTGAAGTGAAAAAAATTTCTTTTAAAGAACAGAAAAGGCGATTATTTTTACCAATTCAGAGTTCATTTTCTGATAATGATTTTACAAAAAAATTTAAGACCTATGCATCTTCTTTACCTTATGTTGATCCAGTGCAAATAAAGTCGAACTTTGTTTTGGTTTATAATATTGAAGAAAGGGATGTAAATTCAGCTTTGGGAGGTGCGATAAGATATTTTGATAAGATTTGCAGATTTTTAACTTTTTCTTATGGTAGAGATTTTTTAAAATATACAAACAGAAATAGCATAATTGAACCTTATCTTTACCAAGTTAATAAAATTTATAAAATTAACGATAAAGGTGAAGAGGTAGATGTAGATTTCAAATTAGAGAGTGGTAATATGTATTTACCAAATAGACCAGAATTGAAGGAGTGGAGAAACGTAGACACGCAAAATTTTTTAGAAGATGTTTTTAATTTTCATGACGAGGTTCTGGAAAGGTCTGTTAAATATTTATATAGATCTGCGATGGGTAGATTTATAAAAGTCCAGAAAAAATTGTTTTAGATCACTTTAAATCAATGGAAATAATAATAAATTCGTTGTCTAGTGTAAAAAATTTTAAAGATAGAGTTGATATTGTG
Source organism: uncultured Gammaproteobacteria bacterium (assembly GCA_964608425.1). Classification (GTDB taxonomy): domain Bacteria; phylum Patescibacteriota; class Patescibacteriia; order Patescibacteriales; family UBA12465. The sequence continues at coordinate 18,134 of CAZSNN010000013.1, forward strand.
ACAAAAATAATTTTATTAACCGATAAAGAGAAAGAAAAAATAAAAAAACTTTGGGATGACAGATCTAAATTTAGTGACACGGCTCATCCATCTCCCACTGATCAGGTTGAGCGTTATCCAAATCAATTTCCAGTTCCAAGTAATGTGCCATTTTCATATTCTAGCAATGATTCCATCGCTCTCGATGTATGTTTGAAGTATTTTCTTTATATAAAAAATCGGTTTTTTGTAGACATAAAAATTTTAGAAATTAGCGATAAAGATAGTTTTGGGCAAGTTAATCCATGGTGGGAAAGCAACCGCTTTTATTTATACACCCCTGAAAGTGATAAAAATAAATTAAAGAATAAAATAAAAAAATATTTTTCTGAGTATTTAAAAATTAGAAAAACTGATATTTCTAACATTGTTTTTAATAATGGAAAAAGATCTGCCACATTGAATATAAAATATAAAATATAAAAATCATTTTTCAATTTTAAGTATTCCCTTAGTAATCTTGATCTTGCTCCTAAAACAACTCATCAACTCTCGTTTTTCCTCTTTTGTTCCGTGTTTTAATATATAAATAGCATAAGTTTTCATTTCAACATCCTCGTGATGTTGTTTTTTGTTTGAAATACCTAGCACTCCTTTTTGGAATTTATTGAATCTCTTTAATTCTTCTTCAAATTTAACCTTTACTCCAAAATCATTTAACTCTATTTTATCAAATAATTTTATTAATTGTTCTATCAATTCTTCTTCTCTTAAATAATGACTTTTACAATTCCTATCCTTTGATCTACCGCATCCATAATAAACGTACTTAGCCGTGGTCCCATCTTTTAGTTGTTTATATTTCTCCTCAGCCGATATCATAGAGCCACATAATCCGCAGACCATAAGTTTAGTAAAGGCAAATTCCTTACTCTCTCTTTGAATATTATCTCTCTTAAGTTGAGCTACTG
>CAZSNN010000014.1:0-3024 GCA_964608425.1 uncultured Gammaproteobacteria bacterium
TACTTTTTATTTCTGAGGATAATTCTTTTAAATATTTATTATCATAATTTAAAATAGCTACTCCCTCTTTTTTTAAATTTTTTACCAACTTAGATTTTTCTTTTTTTATTTGCTCCAAACTACCAAAATATTCAATATGAGAATGAGAAATATTAGTTAATATTCCAATATCTGGCCTAACAATAGATAAAAGATAGTCCATATCACCTTCTCGATCAATTCCCATTTCTAAAACTAAAATTTCTGGATATTCTTTGTCAGTAAACAAAATTAATTTTTTAGCTTCCCAAAAAACCCTCAACCAACCAAAGATATTTTTTCCCGGGGACTCCATTCCAATAATAGTCAATGGCAAACCAAATTCATTATTATAGTTTTTAATACTCGATCTAACCTTAAATTTATTGCCCAACACCAGAGATATAATTTCCTTGGTTCCAGTTTTACCAACACTACCACTAATACCAACAACCTTAGGCTTGTATTTAGCAATAATTCTTCTGGAACAAGAAGCTAATAGCTTCATAATAATTTTCTTCATATTTTTATTTTTATTTTTTTTCTTTTGGTATCTGATAATATTTTAGCAAAAAATCAACAATTTCACCAAAAACTGGAACTACCGTACCTTCGGCATAAACCGAAGTTTTTGGATTATCGAATTTAACTAACATAACAAATCTAGGATCGCTAATCGGGGCATAACCAATAAAATTATGTATATATTGATTTTCTAGATATCCTCCATTAGGTGAAGGAATTTGAGCCGTACCAGTTTTCCCTCCGATATAATATCCGTCAACTTTAGATTTTTGAGCATGGCCATTTTCAACTACATTAACCAGCATAGCCGAAACTGTTTCAGCTGTCTGCTCCGAAACAACTTGTCTTATTACCTGAGGTTCTATTTTCTTTATAGTTTGGTTATTTTCATCTAAAATCTCTTCGACTATATACGGTTTCATTAAAACCCCTTTATTAGCCAAGGCTGCATAAGAAGAAATCATCTGAAGCGGAGTCACGGCAATACCTTGCCCAAAAGAAGCTGTGGCAAAGTCAATATCCTTAACCTTATTGGATAATAAGCTATTGATATTACCAGAGCTTTCTGAGCTTAATTCAATTCCGAATCTTTCCCCAAAACCAAACTTTTTTAAATAATCGGTAAAAACCTCTGGGCCAACCTGAAGAGCAGCAAAAATCGCTCCCGTGTTTAAAGAGTTTTCTAAAACATAATTCATATTAACCCAACCATGCCCCCCCTTAGTAGCATAATCAGAATTTTTAATTGGTTTAGGCCAACCTTTTATTGTAATTTGGCCCTTGTCTTCATAAAAGGTGTTGGGACTAATTTTCCCCTGATCAATTGAAATGGCCATGGTTATTGTTTTAAAAACTGACCCTGGCTCATATTGATAAGAAGTGACTTGATTATCAAAAATTTTAGAATCTTCAATTTCTTGATAATTATTAGCATCAAAACCTGGCCATAAACACATGGCTAAAATTTTGCCAGTTTGAGGCTCCATAATAATAATGCTACCACTATCAAATTGGTGCTTAGCCTGAGCCTCTTTCAGCTTCTGACAAATATTCAATTGAACAGCATAATCAATTGTCAAAACTAAATTTTGGCCATTAACTGGAGCCTGAAATTCTCTTTTATCAATAATAATCTTTTTACCCTGGTAAGTGCCTTTATCTCCGACCAAAAAACCATTCTGCCCCTTTAACTCATGATCAAAAAATCCTTCCAGCCCATAATTTCCAACATTTTCTAAATTGGTAAATCCTAAAACATTAGAAAAGATTTCTTTTTCTGGGTAATATCTTAAACTCTCCCAAGAAACACTTACCCCCTTGATCTCTAAACTTATATCACGACCATCACTTAAAAATATTTTTCCATTTTTTATATTTAAATCAGCCACGGAATTTAAAGAGAAATCTTCTCGCAACACCTGGAAATAAAAATCCATCAATTCATCTCGGCTAAGCTTTCTTTTTACCAATCGAGAATATTTATCTCTAACATTAACTTTAGCAAAATATTCGCCAATAATAACCTGCTGCCTTTCTGTTATTTCCAAATCTCTTTTTATTTTTTGAAATTCTATCCACTCAATATTAAATTGTAAATTTTTTCTATTATTAATTATTTCTTCGCGTTTATTGTTTTTTTCCTCTTCGCTTAAATCTAAAGTATTAATATAATTTAATTCATTATTTAATTCCTCCTTTTCTTGTTGTTCTAAAAACTCATCGACTTCTTTTTCAACAGCTTCTTTATGAAAAATATTATAAATATGATTTAGTATTTTTAAAATATCTTCTTCTGATAAGGCCCGAGGATTAATATAAATACTAGCATAATCCTGATTCATGGCCACGGGATAAAGACCACCACTCTCTCTTAAATAAATACTACCCCTCTCAGCCTTAAGCTCATTGTAAATATTGTGTTGTTGTTGAGCCCTAGCGGAATATTTTTCATTTTCAATAACTTGTAAATGATAAAGCTTATACACGATGGAAATAAAAATTAAAAAAATAATCGCCATTAGATAATTAAGGCGATTGTTCTTAAAAATTTTTGTATCTTTATTATTCTGATTTTTTTTAAAAAAATTAGAGGTCATGCGATAAATTCTATTATTTCTTTTATTATTTTTTAGCTAAAGAATCCTCTCCAACACTAATATATTCAATATCAGTAACTTTTACCATTTTTAAATCTTCTAATCGAGTGCTAACGTTTTCATATGAACCGAGGGCATTTTTTTTATAATCTAATTCTTGTTTTTCTTCTTGCAAGACATTTAATTCCGTTTTTAATTGCTCTAATTCCAGATTTTTTACCATGACATCGTCCATGCTTTTTAAAAAATATAATCCACCTAAAACAACCACCAATACCAAACATAAATTAACAGCGCTTAAAAATTTATTCTTGTTTTGTTTTATTGTTGACATATTTTTTATATAAATTATTAAATTTTTTCTACTGCTCTTAACTTAGCACTT